>DAIQQI010000417.1:0-2527 GCA_036786925.1 Steroidobacteraceae bacterium | reverse complement strand
GATCCGCATCGCCTCGAGCACCGGCACCGAGCTCGCGGTCAGGATGGCGAAGGTGCGCGCAAAACGCGCGTTGTTGAAGCCTCGTATCAGCCGGCCAAACAACGGTACATGCAATATCCAGCCGTGAAACTTCGCCCGCGCATCGCGATCCTTGAGCCACTGCCAGAAGCCGATGCCGGCCAGCGCCAATGCCAACAGCAGCCAGATGCCGTAGTGGCGCAGGAAATCACTGACGCCGATCAGCACGCGGGTAATCAGCGGCAGTTGTGCGCTGCTGGCCTCGAAGACGTCGACCACCTTGGGCACGACGTACACCATCAGGCCTGCGACCACGAACAGGCAGACGATGGTCAGTACAATCGGATACAGCATCGCAGCGATGATTTTCTGCCGGATCTGGTCGCGGTTTTCGGTGTAGTCGGCGAGGCGTTCCAGCACCCGGTCGAGATGGCCTGCCTGTTCACCGGCCGCAACCGTGGCGCGATAAATTTCCGGGAACACTTTGGGGAATTCCGCCAGCCCGGCGCCGAGCGTATGCCCTTCGAGCACCTTGGTGCGCACGCCCATCAGGATCGATGAGATGCGCGGCTTCTCGGTCTGTTGCGAGACCGCGAGCAGGGCCTCTTCCAGCGGCAGGCCGGCGCGCGCCAGTGTCGCCAGCTGTCTTGTTAGCAGGGCGACGTCGGTCGGGGATGCGCTGCGCGCAAGCGAAAAGGACTTCTGCCGCGTGGCTTCCTGGGCGCCGACCTCCAGCACGCTGACCGGCAGCAACTGCTTGTCGCGCAGCGCCTGGCGTACCGCGCGCGCATTGTCGCCTTCAAGAACACCCTTGCGTTCCTTGCCGGCGGTATCGAGTGCGGTGTATTCAAATGCGCCCATGGGCGGTGCGAAAGGTATCAGTCTTCGCGGGTGACGCGCAGTACTTCTTCCAGCGTGGTCTCGCCGGCCAGGACCTTGGCGCGGCCATCGTCGCGAATCGACGGCGTTGCCGTGCGCGCATGGCGCTCCATGTCAAGTTCGCTGGCGCCATCGTGAATCATGGTGCGCATCGTGTCATCGAGCATCACGAGTTCATAAATGCCGGTGCGGCCGCGATAGCCGGCGGCGGTGTCGCGGCCGGGGCGATATAGGATCGGCGAGGCGTCGCCGCTGCCGAGGTTCAGCAGGCGTCGTTCGTATTCGCCGGCGCGGAACGGCTCCTTGGATTCGGGGTTGAGCACGCGGACCAGGCGCTGCGCGACCACACCGATCAGGCTCGATGACAGCAGGAAGGGTTCGATCCCCATGTCGCGCAGCCGCGTGACCGCGCCGACCGCGGTATTGGTGTGCAACGTCGAGAGCACCAGGTGACCTGTCAGGGAGGCCTGCACGGCAATCTGCGCGGTCTCGAGGTCGCGAATTTCGCCGACCATGACCACGTCCGGGTCCTGGCGCAGGATGGCGCGCAAGCCGCGCGCAAAAGTCATCTCGACCTTGGTGTTGACCTGGGTCTGGCCGATGCCGTCGATGAAGTACTCGATCGGATCCTCGACGGTCATGATGTTGCGCGTGTTGTCGTTGAGGCGTTCGAGCGCCGCATACAGCGTGGTGGTCTTGCCGGAACCGGTCGGCCCCGTGACCAGAATAATGCCGTGCGGCTTGTGAATCAGCTCATCGATCTGAGTCTGGGTGTTGGCGGCCATGCCGAGCTGGGCAAGATCGAGCCGGCCGGCCTGCTTGTCTAACAAACGCATCACGACGCGCTCGCCGTGCCCTGACGGAATGGTCGAGACGCGCACGTCGACCGCGCGCCCGGCGACCCGCAGGCTGATGCGGCCGTCCTGCGGCAGGCGTTTCTCGGCGATGTCGAGTTTCGACATGACCTTGATGCGCGACACCACCAGTGGCGCCACGGCGCGCTTGGATTGCAGCACTTCACGCAGCACGCCATCGACCCGGAAGCGAACGACCAGACGGTTCTCGAAGGTCTCGACATGAATGTCCGAGGCGTTTTCCTTGACCGCCTGTGTCAGCACGGCATTGATCAGCCGGATGATCGGCGCATCGTCTTCGCTTTCCAGCAGATCCGCCTGCTCGGGCAGTTCCTGGGCCATCGAGGCCAGGTCCACGGACTCCTCCAGGCCGCCGGCGGCGCTGATGGCGTCGTTGCCGCCCTCGTAGGTCTCGCGCAGCAGGCGCTCAAATTCTTCGTCGCTGACACGCTCCAGCCGCAAGGGGATGCCGAGGTAGCGGCGCGCTTCGGCTACCGCGGCAACGCCTGCGCCCTCGCGCACCACGCACAGCGTTACATCGCCCGGCACCGCTCGTGTCAGCACACCGTGGCGCTTGGCGAAGGCGAAGCTGAGCCGCCGGTTACTGACCGCGGAAGCGTCGAATGTGGCTGCGTTCATGGCTTCGGGGCAGCGGGCTCGGTGGTGGTTTCGGTCGTGCCAGTGGTGGCCGCCGGCGCGGCCTTGGGCGCAGACGGGGGTGCGGCGGCTGGGCGTGCTGGTGACACCACAGACGCTGCTGTATGCCACCGCCGGCC
>DAIQQI010000135.1:0-8408 GCA_036786925.1 Steroidobacteraceae bacterium | reverse complement strand
GTCGTCGTGCCCACCCAGATTCCGGCGGTCACGCTGATGAATCGCGCTGGCGCGCCGACCTCGGTGCTGAGCTTCGCCAAGCCCATCGTCATCTATAACTTCTGGGCGACCTGGTGCACGCCCTGCCGGCGGGAAATTCCGCTGCTCAATCAGCTGCGTCGCGAGCGAGCACAGAGCGTCGAGGTGGTCGGCATAGCCGTGGACTTCCGCGATGCGGTGCTGAAATACGCGGCTGAAATTGACATCAGCTATCCGCTTCTCATCGGCGAAGAAGATGGCCTGGAAGCACTGGATGCCTTCGGCGTTCCCGGCGCATTCCCGGTCAGCGTGTTCGCCGACAAGGAAAAGCGCATCGTCATGGTCAAGCTGGGCGAATTGCATGCTGACGAGGCGGGGTTTATCCTTGATCGTATTGGCGACCTGAATGCTGACCGTCTCGATATGGCTGGTGCAAAGCAGCAAATTTCGGCGAAATTGCAGGAATTTGCGCAGAATCGCGCCAAAGCCAAATCGGCTGCATCCGGTGCGGCACCGCAACAACTCAAACCGGGCTAGTTCGCGTCGCAATTAAAGATTTTTGACGACGATGTAGGCCAATTGGTCTACAGTTCGCCGATGGCGCGTATTCTGTTGCTAAACGGACCCAATCTGAACCTGCTCGGGTCGCGCGAACCCCAGCACTATGGCCAGGACACGCTGAACGACATCGTCCTGCGCTGCACGACTCTCGCCCGCGAGCTCGGCCATGACATGGTCGCCTACCAGAGCAACGCCGAGCACGAACTGATCGCTCGCATCCATGGCGCAACGGCCGACGGCATTGCCTGGATCATTTTCAACCCGGGCGGATTCACCCACACGAGCGTGGCGCTGCGCGATGCGTTGTCGGGCGTCAAGCTGCCCTTTATCGAAGTGCATTTGTCTAACACCGCGGCTCGCGAGGATTTCCGCCGCCACTCCTATTTCGCCGACATTGCGGTGGGCAGCATCGTCGGGCTCGGATCACAAGGTTACGAACTCGCGCTGCGCGCCGCGGCCGCGCGCCTCAAATCTGCCGGCTGAACCAATAATTCAAACTCGATTCAGGGGGACTTACTGGCATGGACATTCGCAAGGTCAAAAAGCTGATTGAACTGCTCGAGGAATCCGGCATAGCCGAGATCGAGATCAAGGAAGGCGAGGAATCGGTGCGCATCAGCCGCATGGCCAAGGCGCCAAGCTACGCGCCGCAGCTGTACGCAGCTCCCATGGGCGCGCCACACGAGGCGATGTCGCCAAGTGCCGCCGCAGCGGCCGCAGCGCCCGCCCCGGCCGCTGCGCCGGCGCGCAGCAACGAGCACGTGGTCACCGCACCGATGGTCGGCACTTTCTATGCCGCGCCCGCGCCCGGCGCCAAGGCGTTCGTGCAGATTGGCGACCAGGTGAAGCCGGGCCAGACACTCTGCATCATTGAAGCCATGAAAATGATGAACCAGATCGAGGCCGACAAGGGCGGCCGCGTTACATCGATCATGGCCAAGAGTGGCGAACCGGTGGAATACGGCCAACCCCTCTTTGTCATCGAATAGACCGCCATGCTCGACAAAGTTGTTATCGCGAACCGTGGCGAAATCGCGCTGCGCGTATTGCGTGCCTGCCGTGAACTGGGCATCAAGACCGTGGCGGTGCATTCGACCGTCGATGCCAGTCTCAAGCACGTATTGTTAGCTGACGAATCGGTCTGCATCGGTCCACCGGCATCGTCCGCGAGCTACCTCAACATGCCGGCGATCATCAGCGCCGCCGAGGTCACTGATTCCGAGGCCATTCATCCGGGCTACGGATTCCTGTCCGAAAACGCGGACTTCGCCGAGCGCGTCGAACAGAGCGGCTTCATCTTCATCGGTCCCAAGGCCTCGGTGATCCGCGCGATGGGCGACAAGGTCTCGGCCATCAAGATCATGAAGGCGCATGGCGTGCCCTGCGTGCCGGGCTCGGGCGATCCGTTAGGCGCGGATACCGACGAGAACCTGCGCATCGCCAGGGAAATCGGCTATCCGGTCATCATCAAGGCCTCGGGCGGCGGCGGCGGCCGCGGCATGCGCGTGGTGCACAATCCGGCCTCGCTGCCGAACGCGATCAACGTCACCAAGTCCGAGGCGCTGGCCGCGTTCAGCAACGACAGCGTCTACATGGAAAAATTCCTGGAGAAGCCGCGCCACATCGAGTTCCAGGTGCTGGCTGACAACTATGGCAACGTCGTGCACCTGGGCGAGCGCGACTGCTCGATGCAGCGCCGCCACCAGAAAGTCATCGAAGAATCACCGGCGCCCGGCATCAGCAAGGCGGTGCGCGAACGAATGGGCGACGCCGTGGTCGCGGCCTGCAAGGCGGTTGGCTATCGCAGCGCCGGCACGCTGGAATTCCTGTACGAGAACGAGCAGTTCTTCTTCATCGAGATGAATACCCGCGTCCAGGTCGAGCACCCGGTCACCGAACTCGTGACCGGCATTGACATCGTCAAGGCACAATTGCTGATCGCCGCCGGCGAAAAACTGCCTTACGTGCAGAAGGACATCGAGCTGCGCGGCCACTCGATTGAATGCCGCATCAATGCCGAGGACGCGAAGACCTTCATGCCATCGCCGGGCCCGGTCAGGTTATGGCACGCGCCGGGCGGCCCCGGTATCCGCGTCGACAGTCATATCTACTCGGGCTACTCGGTGCCGCCCAATTACGATTCGCTGGTCGCCAAGATCATTTCCCACGGCGAAACCCGCGATGTTGCGATCGCGCGCATGCGCAATGCGCTGGCGGAACTCGTGGTCGAAGGCATCAAGACCAACACCGAACTGCATCGGGAAATCCTGGCGCACGCCGCCTTCCAGAGAGGCGGGCTGGATATTCACTACCTCGAGCGCCGCCTCGGCCTGAAATAGGGCCGCAGCGCGGGTCGGCTGCGGCATTCCATGCCCTATCTGCGCATCGACATCGATATTGCCGCGGCCGATGCGCAGGCCGTCGAGGATCATTGCCTGGCGTTAGGCGCCGTCGCCGTCACGCTGGTCGATCAACGTGACGATCCGGTGCTTGAACCGGCGCCCGGCGAAATCCGCCTCTGGCCCGCGACCTCGCTGCAGGCCCTGTTCGCCGCAGATGCCGCCGGCGCGCCGCCTGATCCCGCGCCGTTGTTAGCTACGTTGGGTGCGCTGACAGGATTGGCCGCCAGCAGCCTGCGTGCCCGGGTGATCGAAGATCGTGTCTGGGAACGCGAATGGCTGCGCGATTTCCGGCCGATGCAATTTGGCGCACGACTGTGGATCGTTCCCGGCGGCATGGCCGTGCCAGTCGATGCTGCCGTCGTCGTGCACCTGGATCCGGGTCTCGCATTTGGCAGCGGCACTCATGCGACCACCGCCATGTGCCTGCGCTGGCTCGACGCCCACGTCAAACCAGGGCTGCGGGTGATCGATTACGGTTGTGGTTCCGGGATTCTGGCGATCGCCGCACTGGCGCTGGGCGCGAGCCACGCGCATGCGTTCGATATCGACCCGCAGGCGCTGCTGGCAACCGATGAAAATGCGGCCCGCAATCAGCTGCGCGCCCGACTGACGATCGTGGCGTCGGCCCTTGAGCTGCCACAGGCCGATATCGTCGTAGCCAACATCCTGGCCGGCCCGCTGGCCGCGCTCGCGCCGGACCTGCCCGCATTGGTACGGCCGGGCGGCAGCATCCTGCTGGCGGGGCTGCTGGCCGGGCAGGTGGAGGAATTGCGTGCGGCCTACGCCCCCGGGATCGCGCTGCACGTCGCCTCGACCCAGGACGACTGGGTGCTGCTGACGGGACAGCGGCCGGTGAATCCTGCACAATTTCGCCCATGATCACGGTTTGCCCGAAATGCGCGTTGACCCTGGCCGTCACCGCCGCCGATCTGCGCGTCGGCCAGGGCCAGGTACGCTGTGGCCGTTGCGCCGCCGTGTTCAATGCACTGGCAGGGCTGAAGGACGACTTTGCCGAGTCCGCTGACGCCCAGAGCCGCGAATTCGACCCTACATCGACCGACGTGGCGGAACACCTGGCGCGCAGCAATCTGGAGCCGCCACCGGAACCACCGGCAGATGCCCCTGCGGAGCCGCAGATTGTTAGCTCCGCGGCCACAGCTCCGCCTGCGGACGACGCGCTGTCGGTTGACCTGCCAGATGCCGACCTGCCAGATGCCGACCTGCCAGATACCCGCCTGAATGAACCCGCGAACGACGCCACGGCCACCGACATCCCGCCAGACGAAGTGGCGGAGCAGGACGTGTTGCCACCCGCGGCCAACGATGCCAGCGCGGACACGCCCCAATCCGCCAATGACGACCTGATCGATCCGGTCGCCGCGAACGAGGTGTTCGAAGTCGACGTCGAATCGATAGTCGTGCAGCAGGTCCACGCGGATCTGACCGGCGGTGCACTGGCCGCCGCCGGGGAAGCGGAACAGCTGGATGTGCCCGCGGACGGCAGCGTGCCCCTCGATCTCGACCTGACGCCGCCGCAGGAAGCCAGGCCGCGCAATTACTGGGCGATGGGCAGCATTGCGCTGGCGCTGCTGTTAGGTATCCAGGCGATTCATCACAACCGCAATGCACTCGCGGCGCGCGACAACCTGCGTGGTCCGCTGCAGTCGTTGTACGGGCTGTTCGGGGCGCAGCTGCAGCCGCAATGGAACCCGGCGGCATTCGACGTGCGGCGCCGCGGCGAAATGATCGCCGACAGCGACGGCGCAATGACACTGCGCGCCACGGTGCAGAACACTGCCGCCAACAGCCAGCCCCTGCCACTGCTGCGCGTGGTACTGCTGGATCGTTTCGGCGCGCGCATCGGCGCGCGCGATCTGCCGCCGGGCGAGTATCTGCCGCAGGCCGTCGCGACCAACCTGTCCTACCTCGCGGCCGGTCAGCGGGTTGACGCCGAGGTGGCGCTCGCCGATCCCGGTCCTGCGGCAACCGGCTTGGAACTCGACGCCTGCCTGCGGCTCGCATCCAATCGACTGCAGTGCGCCAGCCACACTGCTGCTGCCAGGCCCTGACATGTTGCGTATTGGCTCATACGCGCTGGGCGCGAATGTAGTGCTCGCGCCGATGGCTGGCGTCACCGACCGGCCATTTCGCATCCTCGCGCGCCAGCTAGGTGCAGGCCTGGCGGCCTCGGAGATGCTGACATCGGACCAACGCCTCTGGCATACGACCAAGAGCCGCCGCCGCATGGATCACAGCGGCGAACCCAGCCCGCGCGTCGTGCAGCTGGCTGGCGCCGATCCGGCGCAGCTGGCCGAGGCGGCGCGCATCAATGTCGATCTCGGCGCTGAAATCATCGACATCAACATGGGCTGCCCGGCCAAGAAGGTCTGCAACCGCCTGTGCGGCTCGGCGCTGCTGCGCGACGAACTGCTTGTTAGCCAGTTGCTGGAGGCGGCGGTACGCGCGGTGCCAGCCGCGGTGCCGGTCACGCTCAAGACGCGCACCGGCTGGGACCGTGAGCATCGTAATGGCGTCGCCATCGCGCGCATCGCCGAGCAGAGCGGCATCGCGGCGCTTGCCATCCATGGCCGCACGCGTGCCGATTTCTATGAAGGCGAAGCTGAATACGCAACCATAGCCGCGATCAAGGATGCGGTGCGCATTCCGGTATTTGCCAACGGCGATATCTCGACACCGCAGCAGGCACGCTCGGTGCTGCAGCAGACCGCCGCGGACGGCGTCATGGTCGGCCGTGCTGCACACGGCGCACCATGGATTTTTGGCGACATGAATTATTTTTTGCTGCATGGCCGCAGCGCTCCTGCACGGCCGCGCCGCGAGTTGCGTGATATCATGCTCGCGCATCTTGAAGCCATTTACGCCTTTTATGGCGAAGAACACGGCGTCAGGATTGCGCGAAAACATCTCGGCTGGTATTTGCGTAATTTGCCCCCCGGGCCCACCATGACGCCGGCCCTGCGGCCGGCTCTTATGGCGGCAGGTTCGACCACGGCGCAGTTCGCAATGGCGCGAGCGGCGCTGGACGGCTGGGCGGAGATGGAAGCGCAGGCAGCCTGAGTTTTTTTCCGACATTTTGCTAACAATAAGAACATGCCAGCCACACACAGCAGAACCGACCGTTCCAGAGGCAGTGAATTGCCGCTGCGCCGTTACGCGGAACAGGTGCTGACCGAATACTTCTCCCGCCTCAACGGCCACACGCCCGCCGACCTGCACCAGCTGGTGCTGCGCGAAGTCGAAGAACCGCTGCTGCGCATCGTGATGGAGCGGTCAGACGGAAACCAGAGCCGCGCGGCGGCCATGCTGGGCATCACACGCGCCACGCTGCGCAAGAAGCTGCGGCTGTTCGGACTTGCCTCCGCATGATGACGCCGGTCCGCCGCGCGCTGCTGTCGGTCTCGGACAAATCGGACCTGGAGACTTTCGCGCGCGCCCTGGTGGCACGCGGTGTGCAACTGCTGTCGACCGGTGGCACGGCGCGCGCGCTGCACGCCGCGGGCATACCGGTAACCGAAGTATCCGCCTATACCGGTTTCCCGGAAATCATGGACGGCCGCGTCAAGACCCTGCATCCGCGCATCCATGGCGGTTTGTTAGGTCGCCGCGGAATCGACGAAACGGTCATGCACGAGCACGGCATCGAGCCGATCGACCTGCTGGTCGTGAACCTCTACCCGTTCGCCGCCACCGTGGCACAGCCCGACTGCAGCATTACCGACGGCATCGAGAATATCGATGTCGGTGGCCCGGCCATGGTGCGGGCGGCTGCCAAGAACCACGAGGCCGTGACGGTCGCCGTGGATCCGGCGGACTATCCGGCGATACTCGATGAAATCGGCGCCAACAGCGGCTGCACCACGTCGGAAACGCGCCGGCGCCTTGCCGCCAAGGCGTTTGCGCACACCGCGCAATACGACACCATGGTATCGGCCTGGCTGTCGTCGATCTCCCGGCTGGCCGAGCCGCGGCATAAATTCCCGGATGACCTGCCGCTGATGTTCTACAAGATCCAGGACCTGCGCTACGGCGAGAACCCGCACCAGCAAGCGGCGTTCTACCGCGATTTCCGCTACAGCGGTCCGTCGGTGACCAACGCGGAAATGCTGCAGGGCAAGGAACTGTCGTACAACAACATCGCGGACGCCGACACCGCGATCGAGTGCGTGCGGCAGTTCATCGAACCGGCCTGCGTCATCGTCAAGCATGCCAATCCCTGCGGCGTCGCGCTGGCGGACACTGTCGCGCAGGCCTATGACCGCGCCTATCGCACCGATCCAACCTCCGCCTTCGGCGGCATCATCGCGCTCAACCGCGCGCTGGATGCCGATTGCGCGCGCCTGATCCTCGACCGCCAGTTCGTCGAGGTGCTGGTGGTGCCGTCGGTGGAACCCCACGTCGGTACCATTCTTGCCGGGAAACCTAACATCCGCGTGCTGGTGACCGGCGAACTGCAGCCGGCGCAGGAGGACTGGCTGGAAGTCCGCAGTGTTGCGGGCGGCCTGCTCGCGCAATCCCGTGATCTGAGCATGGTTTCGGAGCAGGAGCTGCGCGTCGTGACGACACGCTCGCCCGACAAGGATCAACTCTCGGATCTGGCGTTCGCCTGGCGGGTCGCGAAATTCGTGAAATCGAATGCCATCGTATTCGCGAAGAACCGCGCCACGATCGGCGTGGGCGCCGGCCAGATGTCACGGGTCTACTCCACGCGCATCGCCGCCATGAAAGCGCGCGACGAAGGCCTCGAGGTACGCGGTTCGGTCATGGCATCGGATGCTTTCTTTCCGTTTCGCGACGGCATCGACGCGGCCGCGGAATTCGGCGTCGTCGCAGTCATCCAGCCCGGCGGCAGCAAGCGCGACGATGAAGTCATCGCCGCGGCGAACGAGCACGGCATGGCCATGGTGTATACCGGCATGCGGCATTTCCGGCACTGATGGCTGCGGGCATCAGGGTCCTGATTATCGGCGGCGGCGGGCGCGAACATGCGTTCGCCTGGAAATGCGCGGCCTCGTCGCGCGTCCGCGAAGTCCTGGTGGCGCCGGGCAACGCCGGGACGGCGCGCGAACCCGGGGTCCGCAATGTCGATGTCCAGGCCGAGGATATTCCCGGTTTGTTAGCCCTGGCACGCAACGAGCGCGTCGACCTGACCATCGTGGGACCGGAGGCGCCGCTGGTCGCGGGCGTGGTCGATGCATTCGAGGCCGCCGGGATGCCGTGCTTCGGCCCACGGCGCGCACCGGCGCAGCTCGAGGGCTCCAAGGCCTTCAGCAAGGAATTCCTGCGGCGCCACGGCATCCCCACGGCCGCCTACCGGACCTTCACGCGCGCCAGTTTTGACGCCGCCTGGGTGCTGGCACAGCGCGCGCCGATCGTCGTCAAGGCGAGCGGCCTGGCCGCGGGCAAGGG
>DAIQQI010000134.1:0-8412 GCA_036786925.1 Steroidobacteraceae bacterium | reverse complement strand
TGCCAGCTTCCGTCCAGCAGCCAGAGCCCCTTGCCGGTGGCGTTGCTCGCCGATTCTTCGGAGAAGTAGTAAACCTGCCCCCGGGTTTCGATCAGCGTATCGGCGGACGACAGGGTCCACAGCTCCAGTCGGCCGCCGGCACGGCTGGAGTAGGTCTTGGTGGGGTCGGCCAGATTGGTTACGGTGTTGCCAACGTCAGGCGCCAGCGAAATAAAACGGCCTTCCTTGGTGACGAATTCCTGTAGTTCCCCGCCAGCGCTGAACTCGACCGGGAAATCACAGACCTGCCCCGCTTCAAAGACCAGGTAGTGGTTGTAAGGCACTGGCGCCACCAATGTGCCCGATTGGGCGCTGCCCACAGCAAGCGCGAGGCCCAATGCTAACGAGCTGTTGAGTCGCAGGTTCATATCGCCTCCAAACAAAACGGGCGGCCTGAGCCGCCCGTCATGATAACGCCAACAGGCAGGCTATTTCCGCCGTCGCTTCTTCTTGTGCTTGTGCTCGACCGAGCCGTCGCCATGGTGGTGTGGCGTGTCGCCATGTGCGTGGCCGTGGTCGTGCTCGAAGTCAACCGGATGGTTGTGCCCCTGCATGTTGATCCACTTGTACAGATCCGGCTTCCAATGCTGTATGCGGCTCGCCGCCCGTTGCCGGTTCTCCTCGATGTTGGTCCAGGGATTGAAGTGGAAGTGATTGTAGAGCTGCGTGTCGGTACGGCCGATCGCCAGGATGCCGAGCTTGGAGGCGAACGCGCCGTGGTTGATATACGGCGGCCGGTAGAAATAACCGCCGGTGGGCAGGTCGCCAAACTGCATCATCCACGACGTACCCCAGATGTGATACGCCTCTTCGCAACAATCGTGGTAGGAAATGTTGTCCTGCCAGAAATTCGGCGTCATGCAATACAGGAACGTGAAGCCCTGCGTGCGCTGGTCAAACTTCAGGATCTTGACCAGGCAACCCGGCGCCGTGGCCGGATAGAAATTGGTCGAGGTCCACTGCATGTTTTCGTAGGAATTCACCGCCGTGAAACGATGCCGCTCGGCTTTCGCATGATCGGTGTCGGATTCCACGAACGACGGCTCGCCGTAGTTGTAGAACAACAGCGCCGTGGCGCCGCGCGGCGAACTCATCGCTTCAAGGGTCACTCCAGCTGGCACCATGAAGTAGCTGCCGGGACCCCAGGTCTTGCTGCCAACGGTGATCGAACCTGACTGAATGAAAAGTTCGTATTCGGCATAGCTCATGCCGGGGGGTTGCTTGTAGCCGGGTTCGTACAGCACCGTCATCGTGCAGGCGCCGTCATCCGTATCCAGCGACAGCATCTTGTATTGCATGCCCTTCGGGAAGCCCGGCAGGGTCATCTTCTTGAAGGAGACGTCGCGATCGACGAACGGTTCGATATGTGGGCGTGCCATGTATTAGCTCCGTCTAGAAAACAACTCTGAACTTGCGCTTCGGCTTGCTCGGAATTTCGTCCGGCCGCACCTTGCGCATCTGGTCGAAGTGCACGTGCACGCCGCGGGTCTGGATCCGCTCGAGGAAATCAGCGATCCAGCGATCACGCTTTGGCGACAACGCGTCCTGCTGGCGCACAATATTCTTGTAGCGCTTGTTTTGTTCCAGCGTTTCCTTGCGCAGCCAGATTTCCGTTTCGCGGCTGCGTCGATGCGGTATCAATTTCATGCAGGTCAACCTCCGGACGATTCTTCAGGAAAACTTATAGCAGGGCACTAGAAGCCAAGCAACATGGCCAGGCCACAGCAAGCGAGTGTGCTGCCGGCGGCGATGTGACCGAACTTCGCCGGTTGCCAGCCTGCGCGCCGCGCAACCCGATCAAAACCGCGTGTCAACGCAAAGACGATTGCGACCATGGTCAGCAGTGTTACGACTACAAAGACCGCCGCGACAGCCAGTGTCAGGGTCGCATCGCGTTGCGAGGCCGGCACCATCATGAGCGGAATCAGCGGCTCGCAGGGCCCCAGCACGAACACGACAAACAGGCTCCAGGCGATCAGGCTGCGCCGCGACGCACCCGGACCAGAATCGGCCTCGGCCACATGCGGGTGGAGATGCTGCTCGTGGTGATCGTGCCCGTGGTCATGCACCGTACCGTCGCCATGCGCGTGCGCATGGCTGTGCCCAGGTACCGCGCGGCGCGAGAGCTGCTTCATGCCCCAGACTGCGTACGCGACCCCGAAACCGATAAACAGCCAGGCCGCGACGTTGCCGCGCAGTCCTTGCCATCCCGTGACGCTGGCCAGTGTCCAGCTGCCGACGGCGACGCCCAGGCCTAACAACAGGCTGCCGCCGAGGTGGCCCAGCCCGCACACCACCGTGGTCCACAGCGTCCGGGTCATGGTCCAACCGCGCGAGCGGCCCAGCACGACAAACGGCAGATAGTGATCCGGCCCCAGCGCTGTATGCAGGAAGGCGATACCCGCTGCGGACCAGATGATCGGATCTGCGAACAAGTCAGTTACCCCGTTAAGGACTCGGTCGATTATCGCGCAGTCGACCCGCCCGGACCGATTTCTTAGAGCCGCAGGCCCGCTGCGTGGCCGTCCGATGTGGCGGCCAGCACCGACCGCGGCAGCAGGCAGTCGCCGATCCGGTCCACCGGCAGGCCCAGTTCCCGCAGCGGTGCTTCGAGGGCCAGGCGCGGGCGACGCGGCGTGGCGTAGGTCAGCAGTGCAACTTTGTCGATGCGCGTGAGATCGCCGTTATAGATGTTCCGGCAGGCGATTTCGCCCTGCTCCCAGTTGGAGCCGGGATCAATTGCATGAAATGGGAGGATGCGAATCCGGAGCTGGTTGAAGCGGCGCCAGATCCTGAGCTGGGTCACCAGGGGCACCTCCTGCGCCACGCGCTCGCGCGGCGTCACCACGACGACTTCGTCGAAACGGCTCGCGAAGTGTTCCGCCGCGGCGTAGGTCCCTTCGGTCGCGTCCATGTCGAATATCAGCGCGCGGCCGCCGATCCAATCGGCCTGTCCGGCTAACATGCGCACCGTATCGCGCAGATCGACGATGGCGCCGGAGCTGTGAAACTCCTGCGGCCAGCCGCGCGGCCAGGCGCAATCACTGCCGGTTGCCAGCAGCACCTCATCCGGCTTGAGCGACACGATGTCGGAAACCGCGGCCCTGAATCCCAGCTCCAGGGTCACGCCGGCGCGTTTCGCGGCGAGCGCCTGGTAGTCGTAAATGCTCGACAGGTGCTCGCCACCCGGCAGCAGCGCATGCAAGCGAGTCGCGCCGCCCGGCTCGACGCCAGAACCTAACACCGTGACCTTGTGACCGCGGGCCGCCGCAACCCACGCGGCCTCGAGGCCGGCGATGCCGGCGCCGACCACGACGATGCGCTTCTGCCGCGACGCTTTCGCCGGCCAGTAATCCACTTCGTCGGGCTGTGCGACGCGCGGATTGTTGTCGCAGGCGAGCGGCTTGTTCTCGACGATGGTGCCCCAGCAGGTATTGCAGGAGACGCAATAACGGATTTGCGCCTCGCGCCCGCTCTGCGCCTTGAGCGGCCAGGCCGGATCGGTGACCAGCGGCCGCCCTAACGCGATGAGGTCGGCATCGTCACGCTGCAGGATACCTTCCGCTTCGGCCGGATCGGTGATCAGGCCCAGCGCCATGACCGGTACGCCATGGCAGTGCGCCCGCAGCGCCCGGGTCAGCGGCACGAACGGTGCGCGCGGGCCCGTCAGATCCGGGATATGCATGCCCAGGCTGTTGCCATGCGCGCCCCAGGTGAAGGCGACGTAGTCGATGGCGCCGGGGTCAACGACGTACCCGGCAATCGCCGCTGCCTCGCGCGGACCAATGCTGCCCGGTATGCCGTCATCGCCCGGCAACTTGAGTCCGAGCAGAAACCGGTTGGTACACGCCGACCGGATCGCGCTGATGGTGTCGCGCACCAGCTTCATCCGGCCGGCGAAGTCGCCGCCGTAATCGTCCTCGCGCTCGTTCGACCAGGCCGACATGAACTGGTGAAAGATATGGCCGTGGCCGCACGACAGCTCGACGCCGGCGAACCCGCAGCGCTCCAGTCGCGCAGCCGATTCCGCGAAGTCCGCAATCAGGTTCCGGACCTCGGCGGTTGTAAGGGCCCGTGGCACGGTCCATGACAGGTCATCCGGCAGCGCCGATGGGCCAATCGCGTCCGGCGTGCGGCCTTTCTCGTGCCGTCCCCGGCCCGGGTCCTGGATCTGTCCTAACAAATGGCAATCGTGACGACTCACGGTCTCCGCCCAGCGCTTCAGGTCATCATTGCCGGCGTCATCCCAGACGCGTACTTTGTGAGCTAACACCTGATTGCGCGCGACGCTCAGGGACTCGCTGACGATCAGCGCTGCGCCGCCGGCGGCGCGATTCGCGTAGTACTGGATCAGGCGCGGGCTGGCGCGCATGGCGACCGCCATCCGCGTGGTCATCGACGCGTGAATCACGCGGTTGCGCAGCTGCAGGCGCCCGCGCTTGAAGGGCTGGAACAGCAGAGGATAGGGATTGGTCCCGGTCATCGTGTCAGCGCTTGCCCTGCTGCAATTGCTGGCGGCCAAAAAACGCTTCGCGCGTGGCCTTGTCAGGATTACCGATCTTTTCCTCCGCTTTCAACAAGCCAACGCCACGCTGCACCGCGGGACGCGCGGCGATTTTCTGGTACCACTTTTTCACCCGGGGGAACTCGTCGATGTCGATCTTGTGCAACCAGCGCACATCCACCCAGGGCCAGGTCGCCATGTCGGCAATGGAATAATCGCCCGCGAGGAACGGCACTTTGCGCAGCCGCTTATCCATCACGCCATAGAGTCGCAGGGTTTCGTTGCGGTAACGGTCGATGGCGTACGGAATCTTGCGCGGCGCGTAACCAAGGAAATGCCCGCACTGACCGAACATCGGGCCCACGCCGCCGACCTGAAAGAACAGCCATTGCATGACGACAAAGCGCGCCGCCATTTCACGTGGCATGAATTGCCCGGTCTTTTCCGCCAGGTACTGCAGGATCGCGCCCGATTCGAAAATTGCGAACGGCTTGCCGCCGGGTCCATCGCGATCGACGATGGCGGGGATCTTGTTATTCGGGTTGATCTTGAGAAAGCCCGGCTTGAACTGCTCGCCACGCAGAATATTGACGGGCTTGAGCCGATAGGCAAGGCCCGTCTCTTCCAGCATGATCGCCACCTTGTGGCCGTTGGGTGTGGGCCAATAATAAAAATCGATCATCTTTGGGACGATAGCATAGGCCCCATCGGGAGACAGACATGCTGAGCGCCATCATTGCCGTTACCCTGACTGCGCCTGACCTGCGCACAACCGAAGAGGCGTATACGCGCTTCCTGGAATTCCGGCTGGTCGAACGCGGTGAAGTGTCACGCGACCTCGCTGCCGCCTGGGGCGCGCCGCTGGCCGAGGGCCGCAAGTATTCGCTGTTGCAGAGCGCGAGCGGCGCCGAAGTGTATCTGCGTATCGTGCAAAGTCCGCCAACGCCCGGCTACGAAGTCATGAAGACGCACGGCTGGAATGCCAACGAAATCCTCTGCCAGGACCCGGACGCGCTGGCACTGCGTCTGGCCAATTCGCCTTTTCGCATTGTCGGTGCGCCACGGCCGCTGGGCAGCAATTCCAAGGTGCGGGCCATGCAGGCCATAGGTCCGGCTGGCGAGCTCGTCTACCTGACGCGAATTCCGCCGGAAGGCGGCAGCGCGATCAAGACGCCCGCGCAGTCCTTTGTTGATCGCACCTTCATTGTCGTGTTAGGCGGTCCCGACATGGCGGCGATGCGCGCGTTCTACGCCAATCAGCTGGCCATGAAAGTGACTGAGCCGTATGCGTCTCCCATCAACGTCATCAACGATGCCTGGAAACTGGGCGCCGACCACGCGACACCACTGGCGTTGGTGCTGGTGAGCCCTGGCTTTGCGGTCGAACTTGACCAGTATCCGCCGGCTGCCACGCCGCGACCCGTGCGCCCGGGGGATCTGCCACCGGGAATCGCCATGATCACGTTCGCAGCGGCCAATCTCGATGCGAAGGCGCTGGACTGGCGCGTTCCGTTAGCTGCCCGCAAGGGCGCGCCCTATGCGGGCCGGCGCAGCGGCATGTTGCAAGGCGCGGCTGGCGAATGGATCGAACTGGTCGAAGCGGCGAAGCCCTGAGGCTAGGGCCGCAAGCTGAAGTAGCGATTGATGTGCACACCGCGGGGGTTGTCGGTCCAGCCGACCACGCGTTTGGAAATCAGTCGCCGGCTCACGTAGTAGTACAGCGGTATCAGCGGCTGGTCGGCAATTGCCAGGCGTTCCGCCGCGTTCATCAGTTGCGCGCGCTTCACGAGGTCCGCACTCTGGTCCGCCTGGTCTAACAGAGCCTCGAAGCGCGGATTGGCATAGCGCGAAACGTTGATGCCCACCGCGCGTGAGTCCAGCAGCTCGAGGAACGACGCCGGGTCCTTGTCTTCGGCGTACCAGGCGGCGCGCGCGACATCGTAGTCGCCCTGCTGCTGTGCCGACTGGTGCACCTTCAGCTCCGTGCTGATGATCGTGGCCTGGATTCCGGCCGCGCGCCACATCGCCTGGATCGTCACCGCAATCTTGCGCTGCGAATCATTGTTGTTGACGCGCAGCGACAGGTTGAGCGGCTTGGCCGCGGAAAATCCGGCCTGTGCCAGCAGCTGGCGCGCCTGCTGCAGGCGCGCCAGCATGATCGCCGGCAATGCGCCCGGCGCCAGGCACTGTTGCGGCGTGTAATTGACGACACCCGGCGGCACCACGCAATACGCGGGACGCTCGCCGGCGCGCAGCACCAGCCGCGTCAGCGTGTCACGATCGATGGCCAGCGACAGCGCGCGACGCACGCGCGGATCATTGAACGGCGCGCGTTTGGTGTTGATGACGTAGTACTCGAGCCCGATCTGCTGGAACAGATGCAGTTCCTGCGGAAAGTCGCGGCGCGCATCGTCGATCTTCTCCGACGGCAGCGACACCACGATATCGAGTTCGCCGGAGCGAAATCGCGTCAGCGCGGTGTTCGGGTCTTCGATCGGGATGTGATAGACGGCATCGAGCTTGACCGTCGCGGCTTCATGGAACAGCGGGTTGCGCACCAGCTTCACGTAGGCGTTCGGCCGCCATTCCGCGAGCTTGAAGGCGCCGTTGGAAACGTGATTGCCCGGCTTGGTCCAGTCGCGGCCGAATTTTTCGATGACGTGACGCGGCACGGGAAAAGCCCGATGCACGAGAATGTCCGCGAAATACGGCGCCGGGTGTTCCAGCTCGATGATGACGGTGCGCGCATCCGGCGTGCGCACGCCGAGCTTGTCCACCGGCATTTTTCCGGTGTTGATCGCGCGCGCGTTGCGAATCACGTACAGCAGCGAGGCGGATGGCGCCGCGGTCTTCGGATCAAACAGGCGATGGAATGACCAGAGGAAGTCCTCGCTGCCGAGCTTGTGACCGTCCGACCAGCGCAACCCGGAGCGCAGGCGAAAGGTGTAGGTTTTGCCGTCCGCACTCATCTGCCAGGACTCGGCCTGCCCGGGCACCGTGTTAGCAGCCGGATCGACCGTGGTCAGGCTCTGAAACAGGTCCTGCGCGAGATTGCCGTCCTGCCCATAGACCCACAGCTGCGGGTCCAGGGTCTGCGGATCGCCCAGGCTCTGGCGGCGCAGTGCAACTTCGGCCCCGGCCGCGAGCGGCATCAAAGCCAGCGCTGCCCAGGCCAGTGACGCCAGCAACCTGTCAGGGCTTCGCGGCAATGCGCTCGTACTCGGTCAGTTCATAACGCGTCATCATGTACCCCGTGACCCAGGCACGCAAAAACACATAGTCGCCATCGTCGGTGCACCAGACGTCATACGGCGGGTGCTTGCCGGGTTCGTTGCGGGTGTCGGTTCCGTCATCGGTGGTTTCTGAGTAGCGGAAATGCAGGGCATCGAATGTGCCCGCCGCGACGGTAATGCGTTCCCGGCCCTTGAAGGCCAGCCGCACGCCCAGCGGATGGGTCATCAACATCGGACCAGTTGCGCCGCGGTGATCCAGCGAGCACATAAGCACGTCCCGATAGGCGTGGTTGTTAGGGCCCTTGCTGACATCAACCATGCTGGTGAGGAACGCGTCGCCCTGGATAGGATGCGTGCCGAAACCGACCAGCGGGCGATCCAGCGCATAGCGCTGCGAAATCCGGCCCTCGGCAACGGTGAAGCCTTCACATTCGGCCTCGGTGGCCGTGAAGCGAAACCAGCTCGAGCCCATGAACCTGTCGCCAACCGACAAACGCACGAAGCAGTCGGTCGGCTTCCAGTCGGCGCCGACGCTCAGCGTGACATCGCGCATCACATTGGGCGCGTCGTCGATCTCGACGTAGGCACGCAGCGTTCGCCGGCCATCACCATGTTTGGTGATCGTGAAGTACTCGC
>DAIQQI010000133.1:0-8425 GCA_036786925.1 Steroidobacteraceae bacterium | reverse complement strand
TCCAGGGTTTTTTCGACATCCCGGTCGACAACGTCTACGCCTCGCCGGTGTTGTTAGGCGACGCGTGGAAGCAGGGCTACCAGGACATGATCGTGGTGTCGCCCGACGTCGGCGGCGTGGTGCGCGCCCGCGCGCTGGCCAAGCGGCTCGATGATGTCGAACTCGCGATCATCGACAAGCGCCGCCCGCGCCCCAATGAGTCGAAGGTGATGAACATCATCGGCGAGGTCGCGGGCAAGAATTGCATCCTGATCGATGACATGGTCGACACCGCCGGCACCTTGTGCATCGGCGCGCAGGCGCTGAAGGACGAGGGCGCCAAGAGCGTCGTCGCCTACATCACGCATCCGATCCTGTCCGGCAAGGCGCTCGAGCGGATCGCGGAATCGGCGCTCGATGAGCTGATCGTCACCAACACCATTCCGCTCAGCGAGGCGGCGCAGAAGATCAAGCGCATCCGCCAGCTGTCGGTGGCCGGGTTGCTGGGCGAGACGATTCGCCGCATCCAGGACGAGGAATCGGTCAGCTCGCTGTACATCGACTAGAAGATTTTTGGGTGGCGCTGCCTTGGTCGCGGGGCAGCGCTTTGTTAACGTCAACGGAGAAGAAGATGAAAATTAGTTTTGAACTCAGCGCGGAATTCCGCGATGACGGAGGCAAAGGTGCGAGCCGCCGCCTGCGTCACACGGGTAAAGTTCCGGCCATTTTGTACGGCGGTCATCGTGACCCGCGCCAGCTGGCGCTCAATCACGAGAAGCTGATCCTGCAGATCGACAACGAGAAGTTCTTCTCGTCGATCATCAACCTGAAGGTCGGTGATGTCATGCAGGCGGCGATCGTCAAGGACCTGCAGATGCATCCGGCCAAGCACCAGATCGTGCATGTCGATTTCCAGCGGGTGCAGGAGGACGAGAAGATCCGCATTCACCTGCCGGTCCATCTGAAGGGCGCGTCGATTTCGCCCGGCATCAAGAGCGAAGGCGGTGTGATGTCGCATCGGCTGGCGGATACGGAAGTGACCTGCCTGCCGAAGGACCTGCCCGACTTCCTCGAGCTGGACCTGTCGCAGA
This sequence comes from Steroidobacteraceae bacterium, assembly GCA_036786925.1. GTDB lineage: Bacteria > Pseudomonadota > Gammaproteobacteria > Steroidobacterales > Steroidobacteraceae > UBA964. The sequence continues at coordinate 7,355 of DAIQQI010000133.1, read as the reverse complement.
TGCATCTCAACGAGTCCAAGCGTCTCTCAGACATTCCGTTGCCGGCGGGCGTGCAGATCACGGCGCTGATCGCGGGCAAGGATTCTGTGGTCGTGTCGATCCATTCGCCGCGTGCCGAGGAACCGGAACCGACTGCTGAGGCTGCTGCGACCGACGCGGCGGCTGCAACCCCGGCTGCGGGCGCTGCTGCGGCACCGGCCGCGGGCGCTGCGGCCCCGGCTGGGGATGACAAGGAAGACGACAAGAAGGCCGACAAGAAAGCGGAAAAGAAAGGCGACAAGAAGTAAGGCCGAAGAAGTAAGGCAATATGCCGGCGTTACCGTTGCGTCTGGTTGTCGGACTCGGCAATCCGGGCGAGCGTTATGCGCGCACGCGGCATAACGCGGGCTTCTGGCTGGTCGATGAACTGGCGCGCCGCCATGGCGGAACTTTCCGCCTGGAGGCGCGCCACCAGGCCGAGCTTGCGCGTGTCAGCATCGAGGGCCACGAGGTCTGGCTGGTCAAACCGCAGAGTTTCATGAATCGCAGCGGCGCGCCGGTGCAAGCGGTCGCGGGTTTCTATCGGGTGCCGGTCAGCGAAATCCTGGTGGCGCACGATGATCTCGACCTGGCCACCGGCACACTGCGGCTCAAGGAGGCCGGCGGTCACGGCGGTCATAACGGCCTGCGCGACTGCATCGCGACGCTGGGCGAGGCGTTCTGGCGGCTGCGTATCGGCATCGGTCACCCGGGCGAGAAATCCGAGGTGTTGGATTTCGTGCTGATGAAGCCCGCGCTCGACGAGGAACGCGAGCTGCGTGACAGCATCGGCAAGGCGGCCGATATCGTGCCGGTTTTGTTAGCTGACGGCGCGCAGAAGGCGATGAACCGATTGCACCAGAAGGCGCCGGATGGCGCTGACAAATAGCACAGGGATCAAATGGGAATCAAATGCGGAATCGTCGGCCTGCCTAACGTCGGCAAGTCGACCCTGTTCAATGCGCTGACGCGGGCGCAGATTGCGGCGGAGAATTATCCGTTCTGCACCATCGACCCGAACGTCGGCGTGGTGCCGGTGCCGGATCCCAGGCTCGAGGCGCTCGCCGCCATCGTCAAGCCGGAGAAGATCCTGCCCACGACCGTGGAGTTCGTCGATATCGCGGGCATCGTCAAGGGCGCCTCGACCGGCGAAGGGCTCGGCAACAAGTTCCTGGCTAACATCCGTGAAGTGGACGCCATCACCCACGTGGTGCGTTGTTTCGTCGATGACGACATCGTGCATGTGTCCGGCAAGGTCGATCCGCTGTCGGATATCGAGATCATCAACACCGAGCTGGCGCTCGCGGATCTCGAGACCGCGGAAAAGGGCCTGGCGCGGGCCGAAAAGGGCGCCAGGGCGCATGACAAGGATGCGATTCGCCAGCGCGATATCTTCAAGCGCGTGCGCGACACGCTGAACGCCGGCAAGCCCGCGCGCGCGGCGGGCCTCGACAAGGACGAGCTGCCGATTGCCAGGGAATTATCGCTGCTGACGCTGAAGCCGGTGCTGTACGTGGCCAACGTCAATGAAAGCGGCTTCGAGAACAATCCGATGCTGGACCAGGTCAAGGCCCTGGCCGCGCGCGAAGGCGCGGGCGTGGTCGCCGTCTGCGCCGCCATCGAGGCCGAGATCGCGCAACTCGAAGATGCCGACCGCGCCGATTTCCTCAAGGAACTCGGGCTCAAGGAGCCGGGACTCAACCGCGTGATCCGCGCCGGCTACGAGTTGTTAGGTCTGCAGACCTATTTCACGGCGGGCGTCAAGGAAGTGCGCGCCTGGACGGTGAAGCGCGGCGCCACCGCGCCGCAGGCCGCGGGCGTGATCCACACCGACTTCGAGCGTGGCTTCATCCGCGCCGAAGTCATCGCCTACGATGACTTCATCAAGTACCACGGCGAGCACGGCGCCAAGGAAGCCGGCAAGCTGCGCCTCGAGGGCAAGGAATACCTGGTCCGCGAGGGCGATGTCATGCACTTCCGCTTCAATGTCTGAATCGAGTCACACCAAGCGCGGAATCTTGCGGCTTCCTCGGCTGCAGCTTGTCTACGGTCCCGTAACGCGCACCAGGGTCTGAAATGCGATGTCCGTGACTGTGGAGCCGCTGATGAGCAGCTGTTGCCAGCCGTAGGTTGGATCCAGCGTCCAGCCGTCGCCATCGGCATAGCCGCTCGAGATGCCTGGCAATACGCCGCAGGACCCGGTCGGATTACTCAGCACCAGTGAGACCTTGTCGCCAGGCGACAGTCCGACACGCCCGCCGAGCGGCAACGACTGCAGGTCACCTGAGACAATCGCCGGAAACAGGTCAGCCCCGTAGCGGCGCGTCGCGAGCACGGCCGTACCCGGTTTGCCGTCGGCCGCCACATCCTTGACCTGCAGAATCAATTCACCGCTGGCGCAGCCAATTGGCAAGCGGATTTCCGCCAGCCGTCCGCCAATTAGGGCGGTGAACGTTTGTGCAAGAACCTGCCCTGAAGGGCCGCCTATTGCCATCGTAATCGGCGAAAAAATGTCCGCTTCCAGTGACTGATCCAGTATAGGTGCTGCCGCATGCGCGGGAAGCATCACGCAGCAGGCCGCGACCGAAGCCGCGCAAAGTCGAACTGTTTTCATGGCTGTACTCCGCTTTTCTGGCATGGAAAGTCGAGGAAATCCGGCTCAGACGCCGGTACCAGTAACGGGTGGCTAAGAATGTGTCTGCGAACGACTCGATGTCCGCCGCAGGCAGTTTATGGCCAGACAATTACCTCGTTGTGATTTTGTTGACACAGGAGTTGGCGGGCAATCGTGACAACAGGAAGAATACTGCGGCTTTCCCTTATGTGCTGCTGTCGTGAAACGTTGTTAGAAACTGCAGAGTTCTGCAGTGCCGGCGACTCGCCGGGCCCGGATTGTCTGCAGCGTGTCGAGCTGGCGGCTAAGCGCGCCGGTCACCGTGTCGGCGGTATGCGTCCAGCGCAGCACGTCGATGCGATCGCAGTCGCCGCTGATAGCGGCGCGCGTCAGGCGCGCCATCGTGATCACATGCGCGAGCGAGCCACTCGGGGCCGTGCCGGCCGCGCTGTCGAGCACGACATGGTCGGCATTGTTAAAGACGGTGAAGTGCCACAGATATTCGGTCAGCTCCTTGATGGACGCGGCATCCAGCGGCCGCAGGTTCAGGGTGCCGGCCGGGCCGCTGTCGGTCGCCGGGTCGAGGCCGCTGCGATTGACATAGCTGCACTTGAAGACGCGATGGCGCAGGCGTGCTGAAACATCGGCGCGCGGCACGCGTGTCAACTCCCAGTAGCGCGCGTTGCCGGTCACGTCGACCAGGTCAGCATAGGAACCCATGAAGGTGGACTTGCCCTCGGACCAGGCGGTGGCCTGCGCCATGTCGTCGTTGCAGAGTTCGAATGCGGCGGCGCCCACCGGCGCGCCCGCCAGATCCGAATTCTTGAGGTGCATGGTCGCGACGGTTCCGGTGACGCCGATGGGAGCCAAGTCGGCATAAAATCCTGCCGGGGTGCGCGGCGTGCCCGCATAGGCTTTCTGTGCCGTGGCCAGGTCAGCCGCCTGTTGCGTGTTAGGTGCGGATGGCGCTGAACTGGCGGTCTTGCCGGCCGAATCGCCGCCGCCACAACCGTTCATGTAGACAATCACTGCGACCAGCAGCAGCAGGGTCGTCAGGCGCCGCAGGCCGTGGTTTTGTGCTGTAGTTCGCATGGTGTCACAGGTGTTATCGGCACCCGTGACCCGCGCTTGATGCCTGAGTGGCTTCAGGCCGATGTATTGAACTTAATCCCGCCCGGAGCGGGCGTCAGTGGGTCCTGTGCGCAGCGCGTTGCGGCAAAAGCGCGACCAGCGCCACGATCGCAGCTAACAGCACGGCGGTCGCCGTATAGCGGCTGAAGGCCAGTCCGCCCTGGGCAACGGGCTTATCGAGGTAATCGCCGACGACGGCGCCCAGCGGCCGTGTGAGCACGAAGGCGGCCCAGAACAACGCGGTGTGCGGGATTTTCGTCCACCAGTACGCGAGCAGAACGAGCAGCAGCAGGCCGCCGAACACCAGCGCGGCGCCGGTATAGCCGAGTTGCATGCTGTCGGCGGTCCAGTCGCCCAGCGCCGTACCGAGCGTCTGCGACAGCATGATGGTGAACCAGTAAAAGCATTCGCTCCGGGGCGTGAACACCGACCCGACATCGAGCGTCCCGGTGGAGCGCCGCCAGGCGAGAAATGCGAGCGCTAACAGCACGACCAGCAGCAGCGAGCCACCCGGGTAGCCGATCCCTAACGAGCGGTCGGCGAAGTCCGCCATCGTGGTACCAACGGTCGTCGAGGCGATGATCGTGAGCCAGTAGAGCGCCGGGTTGAATGCCTTCGCGGCGATCTGCATCGCCACCGCCGCGGCAAACGCGGTCATGAAGATGGCAGTGCTCAGCAGGTAGCCGAGGTTCGCGGACATCGACAGCGCATCGCCACCGGTTTCGCCGAGCGTGGTGGCGAGGATCTTGATGATCCAGAAACCGAGCGTGACCTGTGGGACTTTGCTGAGGGCGGCGTTCAATTGGGGGCGACGGAGTCCAGAAGTTGCCGCAGCGACTCGCGGCCGTCGCGCCACAACGTGTAAGGCAGCGTGGCCTTGGCCGCTTCGAAAGAGGCACTCAGCTGCCGGCTGCTGACAACATAACGCAGTGTCGCGATGTCAGTCGCGTAGGCGAGCGTGACCACCTTGTCTACCGGTGGCCGCAAAAGCCTTTCGTTCTGGGTGAATTCCGCAGGCAGCTTGTCGGCCACGGGCGCCAGGTGAATGTCGCGCCCATCGGCAAGCAGCGTCAGGCGCGTGGAGTCATCGTCGTCGCTGGCGCCGACCCGGGTGTCGATGGTCGACCAGCGATGGACTAACAAAATGAGCTGGCGCCGGCCCGCCATGTCGCGTTCGGCGGCCACCAGCGTCAGGTAATCGCGCGCATTGGCGGCGATATCGCGGCGCTCGCGCGCCAGCACCAGCGGCGCGTCGACCACGGACAGCGTGACGCCCGTGCGCTCATCCAGGAACTGGTTGGGCGCCGGTGCGGGCAGCGCGGTGCAGCCGCCGGCAGTCGTGATCAGCAGCGCTGTTAGTGCGAAGCGGGCAGGGTGCAATAGCACATCAGAAACCAAAGCGATAACCGAGGCCGAAATAGTACCGCTTGGTCTTCTCTTCGTCTGCAGGCAGCGTTCTCTTGCCGAGCTCGGCGCCGCCTTCGAGTTCAAACCACGAATTGCCGCGCTGGTAGTCGAGGCGCAGCGTCGGCAGTATCAGGGTCTCAGACAATACATCGACGCCGCCGGTGCGCCGATCGACGCGGACGCGCGGGCCGATGCGCCAGGCGCCGACGATCGGCAGGCGCGCGGCCAGGCCCAGCGACTCGATCGTCTGCGTGGGCGAGTTCTGATAGCGCAGGCTCACGACCCAGAGGTCCGATGAACGCAGCAGGCTGTTGCCGCTCAGTTGCAGCTGCAGGGTCTTGTCGAACGGCAGGGCCGGCATCGCGGCCACGCCACCCGAGGCCGGCGTCTCGCCGGTGCGATAGCCAAACGCATCGATGCTGAGCTGGAAGCGCTCACCTAACGGCCTGCCCAGCGACAGCGAGACCAGGTCCGATTGTGGCGTGCGGTCCTGCGCCAGCTGTTCGATCTCGCTGGGGCTGAACAGTCCCAGCAAATCGCGCAGCGTCGCGACCGGCTGTCCGATCAGCGCATTGCGCGTGGTCAGGACCGGCGCGCGCCGGTGATCGAGATTTGCACTCAGCATCCAGCGCGCCGGCAATTGCAGGTTGCCTAACAAAGTGACGTTATTCAGTGTCTGGTAGTGGATGTCATAGTCGACCACGCCGACCAGCGTGCGTCCCGGCACGAAATAGCGGCCTTCCAGGCCGACCGCGAGCCGATCGACCTCGCCGCTGTTGCGCTGCGAGACCGCAAACACGCTGTAGTCCCATTTATTGTTGAAGGGGCCGAATTCGGCGGCAAGTCCCAGGAACTGTCGTTCGGTGCCGATCGACTCGCGCGTGGACTCCACCGGGAAGCCGGCGGCGGCGCTGAGATTGACGCGCGGCCGCCATTGGTAGCTGCCGAACAGGCCGTCGAAGGTTCCTAACAAACCCCCGCTGCTGCGCGACTGGCGGCCGGCGCGCAGGTCGAGCCCGCGCTCGCGCTGGTTGAGCTCGACATAGGCGGAGCTGACCCGGACCTGGTCGCCCGACGCGACGGGCCGCAGGTCCTTGGTATAACCGCCCGAGAAGCGCGCGATCACATCGAAATTGCTGCCACGATGCCGCGCCAGCAGGTCGGCATCGGTGTAGACCCCGTTCTGGCTCTGTTGCTGGGTCGTCTCGCCGGCGGTGGTCAGCTCGGCGCGTTCCCAGCGATAAAACTGCGTGAGCCCGCCGTCGATCTGCCAGGCCTTGTCAAGATCGCCTTCGCCGCCTGACAACGTACCGCTGCGGCCCGAGCGGCCGGCGCTGGCTAACAGGCGCAGGCGCTGGCGGATGCGGGCGGCCGCCTCGCCCTGCGGGTAGCGGCGCAGATACTCCTGGTACTCGGCCTTGGCGTGCGCCAGCTGGCCGGAGCGTTCCCGCGCCAGTCCGAGCAGTTCCTGCGCGCGGGCGCGCTGCGGGTACTCGGGCTGCCGGATCAGCTTGGTGAGCTGCTCGACGGCCTGCGGATAGTTGCGGCGGCTCATCGCGAGCCGTGCCGACTCCAGCAGCGCCGCGCGTTCCTTGGCCGGCAATGGCGGGTCGACCACGGTGTTGACGCGCACGTCCGCGGGCACCGCCAGCGCATCTCCCGGCACGGGGGCTTCATCGTCGATCGCCAGCCAGGCGCGCGGGTATTTGGTCTGCGCCGAAGCTAACAGTCGTTCCGCATCGCGACGTCCGGCGATCGGGCCGATGCGCATTCGATACCAGACGCGGCCTTCGAGCTCGACGGTCGAGATACGGACCGGCATGCCGAGTGCCTTGCTGGCGGCGTCCAGGTCTGTGTCCGAGAACTTCGTCGTATCGGACTGCAGGTTGATTGCATAGCCGCTGGTGGCATCGGCGCCTTCGTTGACCGAGATTTTGCCGCGCGGACCAGCAAAGACATCGAGCAGCCGCAGCCGGATGCCGCGCGCATTGGCTGCCGGAGCTAACACGAAATGCTGGTCGCGGGTCCAGGTGATCTGCAGTTCGTAGGTACCGGGCGCTGCTTCTTCGAGCTCCAGGGCGTGGACTCGTTCTTCCGCTGGAAGTCGGCGGTCTACGCGAAGCAGGACGAGCTTTCCGTGCCCGGCGTCGACGCCTTCGCGATCGATTACGCGTACGCGAACGAG
>DAIQQI010000416.1:0-2535 GCA_036786925.1 Steroidobacteraceae bacterium | reverse complement strand
GCTGCCTGCCGATCCTGGTGCAGATGCCGTTCTTCATCGCGCTGTACTGGGTGCTACTGTCGAGTGTTGAGATGCGCAGCGCGCCGTGGATCGGCTGGATTCACGACTTGTCGGCGAAGGATCCCTATTACATCCTGCCGTTTTTGATGACCGCCTCGACGATGTTTCAGACCTGGCTCAATCCGACCCCACCCGATCCGGTGCAGGCCAAGATGATGTGGATCATGCCCCTCGCATTCAGCGTCATGTTCTTCGTGTTTCCGGCTGGCCTGGTGCTGTACTGGCTGACGAACAACATCCTGTCGATCGCTCAGCAGTGGACCATCAACCGCAGAATGGGCACACCCAAGTAGCGCTGTCCTGACGCAGCACCGCCGCCGTGCGCAATGCACGTGACTGCGTGCACGTTAGGGGATTCCGGTACTCATTCGGGGGATTGGCGCCAATAGCGTGAGATCGGATCATTGGGCCCAAGTCCTGCGGCCCCAAGTCCTCCTGGACGCGGCCGATAAGGCGAACAACGGGCTCGGTCCGGCAGCGGACTGAAGCGCCACGATCAATGCGGGGCCGACCCGGCGCCCCGGTCGCAGTTCGTAGCGGTTCATCAGCGCCGCTGCTGAACCACGCGGTCGCCGCCGGCTCAGGAGCGTGCAGCCGGCCGGCTAACGCAGCCGTCCGACGCTCCTCCCCGCGCCAACAACTGGGGCGGTGCGTGTTACTTGTAACGCGCACCGTTTTGCTTTTCTAAGCGGCTGCATGTCGAGGGTCTGATGGCGCGCCCAGGGGCTGGGCGAGAATCCAGCGCTTGTTGCCGCGCCACCATCAACCCATTGCCGCCATCGCCACCGCGCCCGGTCGGGGCGCGGTGGGTATTGTTCGTGTCTCAGGGCGCGACTTGTCGCCGTTGGTTGCGGCCGTGTGCGGCCGCGACTTGGTGCCGCGGCACGCCACGCTGCTGCCCTTTGTCGACAAGCAAGGCCAGATCATCGACCAGGGCCTGGCCATACTGTTCCGCGCGCCGAGTTCTTACACCGGCGAGGACGTGCTCGAGCTGCAGGCCCATGGCGGTGCGCTGTTGTTGCAGCTCCTGCTCGCGCGCTGCCTCGAGGCTGGTGAATCGATGGGGCTACGCCTGGCCGAACCCGGGGAATTCACTGAGCGCGCGTTCCTCAACGACAAGCTCGACCTGGCCCAGGCCGAAGCGGTGGCTGATTTGATCGACGCCAGCACGGAGGCCGCCGTGCGCTCGGCGGCGCGGTCGCTGTCGGGCGCGTTTTCGCACGCGGTCGAGTCCTTGCTGTCGGGGCTGGTGAGCTTGCGCACGCTAGTCGAGGCGACGCTGGATTTCCCGGATGAAGAGATCGATTTCCTGCGCCAGGCCGATGCGTTAGGCCGGTTGACGGCGTTGAGCGAAGCGGTCTCCCGGTTGTGCGATCGAGCGGGTCAAGGCGCGCTATTGCGCGAGGGTATCCGCGTCGTTCTGGCCGGACAACCCAACGTTGGCAAGAGCTCGCTGCTCAATGCGCTGGCCGGCGCGGAACTGGCAATCGTGACGCCGATTGCCGGCACCACACGCGACAAAATCAGCCAGACGATTCAAATCCAGGGCGTTCCGCTGCACGTGATCGATACCGCCGGTCTGCGCGCCGACGACGAACGCGCGGACGAGGTGGAGCGGATCGGTATCGAACGCAGCTGGCAGGCCGTAGCCGATGCCGACGCGGTGATCTTCCTGCACGACCTGACACGCCGCGGACAACCAGACTACGAGACCGCGGAGGCCGCGATCGCCCAGCGTTTGACTGCCGTGAGCGCGGCGCGCGTGCTGCAGGTGTACAACAAATGCGACGCCGCCGCGCACCGCGATGTGGAGGGCGTTGTGCTGTCCGCCCGTACCGGCATCGGGCTTGAGCTGTTGCGGCAGGCGCTGCTGCAAAAGGCTGGCTGGCACGCGGCGCCCGAGGGAGTGTTCATGGCGCGGACGCGCCATTTGTCGGCCTTGCGCCGCTGCGGCGAGCACCTGGGGCACGCGCGCGCCCACGCGGCGCAGGGTGCCGCAGCACTGGAGTTGGTCGCCGAAGAGCTGCGGCTCGCGCACCAAGTGCTAGGCGAAATAACCGGTCAGACCACACCCGACGATCTGCTCGGCAGCATCTTTCGCAACTTCTGCATCGGGAAATAGCCGCTCGACCACCGCGTCGCCCGCATTTGTGGCATCGGTGCGCATCTCCGCCTTGGTCGATCCGTACTCGAGTTCGTAGGTCTCCTCCATCGTGCTGTAGGAAAGCTTGCCCTTGTTTCGGATCGGCACGAGACACGCGTTCAACTCGCACGCCAGCACCGATCCGATGATGAAGCCGCGCCCATTCAGGCCCGCGAGCGCGGTCGGGCGCAGACCGAAATAGCGGTGCGCGAATTCATCGATGAGCGCGCGCAATGCGCGCCCGTTCGACAACAAGCGCGCGATGGCACGCAACCGCACGCCCGGCTTCTACCAGTCGGGCACGCTTCGAATGTGGCGCTTGATGCACTCGA
>DAIQQI010000415.1:0-2542 GCA_036786925.1 Steroidobacteraceae bacterium | reverse complement strand
GACCAGCAAATCGTTGGAACCATTGCCGAGCGTCAGTTGCGTGGTGTTCACGCCCAGCGACTCTGCCAGCTGGGCCTTCAGTTCGAAGCCGCTGCCGTCCGGGTAGAACCACGACTCGGCCGCGGCGGCCTTGATGGCCGCCAAGGCAGTGGCGCTGGGGCCGAGCGGATTCTCGTTGGATGCGAGCTTGATGATGTCGCTCAGGCCGAGTTCACGTTCCAGCTCACTGACCGGCTTGCCGGGCTGGTAGGGCGCGAGCGTCCGGACGGCTGCCGTGGCGCGGGTGCTGACTGGATTCATCATCGTCTCGGGCGATGGGGCTCAGGCGATGGCGCGCGGATAGGAACCTAACACGCGGAACAGCGAGGCGTGTTTCTTGAGCTGCGCCAGCGCGCGCGCAACTTTGGGTTCATCCACATGGCCTTCCAGGTCAATGAAGAACACGTAGTCCCATTTGCGTTTTCGCGATGGTCGCGATTCGATGCGCGTCAGGCTGAGGCCCGCGTGCGCCAGCGGCGACAGCAGGCGATGCAGCGCGCCGGGCGCATCGGTGCGGGCGGCCGACACCAGCAAGGTGGTGCGATCGGTGCCGCTGGCGGCAAATAACTTGCGGCCAATGACAAAGAAGCGCGTGGAATTGTCGGCCCGATCCTCGATTTCACGTGCTAACAAATTGAGGCCGTAGACCTCGGCGGCGGTGTCGCCGGCGATCGCCGCCGTGCCGGCCTCATCGCGCGCGCGGCGCGCCGCCTCGGCATTGCTGGCGACCGGGATCTGCTCGATGCCCAGCAGGTGCTCGTGCAGCCAGCCGCGGCACTGCGCCAGCGATTGCGGGTGCGAGCAAATGCGCTTGACGCCTTCGAGGCCGGCCATCTTGCCCATCAGGAACTGATGAATCCGCAGCTCCACTTCGCCACAGATCTTGAGCGGCGAGGTCAGAAAGCGGTCGAGCGTGTTGTTGACCGTGCCTTCGGTGGAATTCTCGATCGGCACGACGCCAAAGTCGGCATGACCCGATTCCACTTCGTGAAAAACTTCATCGATCGACGACAGCGGCAGCGCGTGCACCGAATGCCCGAAATGCCTGAGTACGGCGGCCTGCGTAAACGTGCCTTCCGGCCCGAGATAACCGACTTTCAGCGGCTCTTCCTGCGCCAGGCACGCGGACATGATCTCGCGGAACAGCCGCAGGATTTCCTCGTCGCGCAAGCCGCCCTGCTGCGACTTGTTGCGCGCCAGCGCCAGTCGCAGCACTTCGGATTCGCGCTCCGGCCGGTAAAAATCGACGTTGCTGCCGTCCTTCAGCTTGGCCTGCCCCGCCGCGCGCGCCAGCGCCGCACGCTCATTGATCAGGCGATGCAGTTCGGCATCGACCGCATCGATGCGGGCGCGAAAATTCTGCAGACTCGACGGCGCCGCAGCCCCGGCCGGTTTCGACCTTTTCTTAACGGGCTTTTTTGTGCGCGTCGCCACCCGGGTCTCTTAGCCGCGATCCGGCTGGCCCTGGACCACTCGCGCCGCCAGCACGCCATCGATGGCGCGCAATTTAGCCAGCAGTTCCGCGGAGATCCCGCCTTCGGCGTCGATAAGGGTGTACGCGAGCCCGCCGCGCGACTTGTTGAGCAGCTCCGCGATATTGAGTCCTGCGGCCGCCAGACAGGTCGATATCTGGCCGACCATGTTAGGTACGTTGCTGTTCGCGATCGCGAGGCGGGTCGTATCTGGGGCGCGCGGCAATACCGCTTCGGGAAAGTTGACGCTGTTGCGAACGTTGCCGTTTTCCAGGTAGTCGCGCACCGTATCGGCAACCATGACCGCGCAATTTTCCTCCGCCTCGTTAGTCGACGCGCCGAGATGCGGCAGCGTTATGACCTTGGGATGATCCTTGAGCGCATTCGACGGGAAATCGCAGACATACGCGTGCAGGCGCCCGGAATCCAACGCGGCAATGATCGCGGCATCTTCCACGATCGGCGCACGCGAGAAATTGAGCACCACGCCGTGCTTGCGCAGCAACTTGAGCCGCGCTTCATTGACCAGGCCGCGCGTTGAATCCATTAACGGCACATGCACGGTTACCATGTCGCTGCGCGCAAACAAATCATCGAGCGACAACGCCTGCTCGACACTCGACGACAGCTGCCAGGCGCGCTGCACCGTGATCTGCGGATCGTAGCCCAGCACCTTCATGCCGAGTTTTTCCGCTGAGTTAGCCACTTCCACGCCGATGGCGCCCAGGCCGATCACGCCGAGCGTGCGACCCGGCAGTTCAAAGCCGACGAAATTCTTCTTACCCTTCTCGGTCTGCTCATCGATGCTCTTGTCATCGCCGCTCAGGCCGCGCGCAAAACTCCAGGCCTGGCAGATATTGCGCGCGGCGATGAACAGGCCGGCTAACACGAGTTCCTTGACCGCATTGGCATTGGCGCCCGGCGCGTTGAAGACCGGCACGCCACGCTTGGACATCTCAGCGACCGGCACGTTGTTCACGCCGGCACCCGCACGACCGACCGCCAGCACCGAGTCCGGCAACGTCAGCTTG
>DAIQQI010000132.1:0-8543 GCA_036786925.1 Steroidobacteraceae bacterium | reverse complement strand
TGCGGCGGCGGATCATGCCGCCAACGATAGCTGCTGGCGCTGGCCCGTCCAGCGACCTGCTTGGCAGCGAGCCCTGTTCCGGCACCGATGGCGACTACACGCAGTATCTCGAGCGGCAACTGGCGACCTATCGCCAGGAAGCGGCGGCAGCAGTCAAGCTGGGCTTGACCATGCGCGACGAAGCCGACGCGCGCGCCGGCCTGTTGACCGCACGTGAATATGCGCAACGCCACCGGCGCGGTCAGGTCTCCTGCGCCAGGCTGAGCTACCGCAGCGATGGCCTAAAGGTCATCGGCTACTTATGGCGCAGCCAGCGTCGCGCCAAGGCGCCGCAACCCATTCTGATTTTCAATCGCGGTGGCGCGCTGGAGGACAACAAACTGCGGCCTAACACGCAATTCGGTTTCTACCGCTTCGTGCAGGCCGGCTATGTCGTGATTGGCACCCAGTACCGGGGCAACGACGGCGGCGAAGGCCGCGACGAGCTCGGCGGCGCGGATGTCACCGACGTGCTGAAGCTGCTGGAAATCGCCAGGTCGCTGGACGGCGTCGACCCCGTAAATGTTTTTGCTCTGGGATATTCGCGCGGCGCCATGCAGACGCTGCTCGCGGCCGGGCGCGGCGCCGGGTTTCGCGCGGCGGCAACGGTCGGCCTGCCTGCGGACCTGCTGTCCGGCTACCAGTCGAACCCGCAGAGCGGCGGCCAGTTCCGCAAACTCATCCCCGGCTTTGAGTCGAACCCCGAGGAGACGCTGAAATCCCGGTCCGCCATTTACTGGGCGGACCGCATCGATGTGCCGCTGCTGCTGATTGCCGGCAGCGCGGACCCCCTGGTTGCCGCGCATGCCAACTCGATCAGGCTCGCTGCACGACTGGGTGCGCTCGGCAAGACCTACGAACTGGTGGTCTACCAGGGCGATTCACACGGCGTCATGATCAATGCGCGGGATCGCGACCAGAGAATCCTCGACTGGTTCGCGCGCTTCGCGGCGCCATCGCAGCGCCAGCGCTGACGTAACACAAGACGGGCGGACCAACGACGCTGTCGTAATCGCCCGCGCCAAGCGGCCGCCACTGTCCTCGCAGCGGTCATTGTTGCAAATCACCGCTGTTTCCCGGGCTGCCAGCGCTCGCGCTTTGCTGCGGCGATCACAAAACCTTGCGACCCATGCCCGCCCGCTGCGTTCCGGCGTATATACTTAGCCAAGCACACTATGTTTATAAATAATCATTATGCCTGCTAATAAACTCCGCGGGGCACTGCCCAAAGAATTGCGGTTGGGCACGCTGCTCACCGACTCGGTGCGCCTGCTGCGCAGGGATTTCTACCAACGCGCCCAGGGCCTGGAGCTGACGCCTGCGCTCGGTCGCCTGTTGTTCTATATCGTGCGCAATCCAGGATCTTCGCAGGTCGACCTGGCAACCAGGCTGGAAGTGACGCCGGTTACCCTGAGCCGGATGGTTGACCGTCTGGTCAAGTCCGGGTACGTGCGACGCATGGCGGACCCCACCGACCGGCGGGTCTATCGCCTGCAGCTGGCGCGAGCCGGCAAACCGCTGATCGGCCGCATGACCCGGCTGTCACTGGAAACCACGGCGCGTGCATTGCGCGGTATCAGCAAGAAAGAGCAGGAGCAGCTGGCGCGCCAACTTACGATCCTGTGCCGCAACCTTGCTAACGATGATGTCTGACGCTGGCGGCAACGGCGCGACCGACCTGGCGGACGATGAAGGATCGCCCTGGGTCCGCCGCTTCCTGGTATGGATCCTGCCGCTCGCGGTCGTCGCAGCCGCAGTATATTTCTATGGCAGCGCGGGCCGGTACGTCTCCACGGACAACGCCTATCTGCATGAGGACCGGGTCGATGTCGGCGCACGTGTGGCCGGCGTCGTTGCGGCGGTGTATGTCAGCGAAAATGCTCCCGTCACGCTGAATCAACCGTTGATCAAACTCAGCGACGTAACCTTCCAGAATGAAGTTGCGGCTGCGGAAGCGCGCCTGGCCGGCGCGCGCACCGACATCGGCGCGCTGAAGGCCGCCTACCTCGCGAAGCAAGGCGAGGTTGAAGTCGCGAAGCGCGCCGCTGAATTTGCGCGCCGCGAACTGGCTCGCCAAACGGAGATGGCGCGCCAGAAACTGGTGTCGGCACAGATGCTGGACACCGCGGATCGCACCGCAGCGCTGACCGAGGGAAGCATCGGCGTACTGCACTTGCAGCTTGCGCAGACCGCTGCGCGCCTGGGCGGCAATCCGAACCTGCCGGTCGATCAATATCCGTCGGTACGAGCCGCGCTCGCGGATCTGGAACGGGCAAAAAATGATGTGATGTTCTCGCTCATCGTTGCGCCGCAGTCGGGTATCGCAAGCCACCTTCCGAAGGTTGGCGCCAGGGTCGAAGTGGGAGTCCCTGCCTGCGCAATCATGAGCGACAAAGGATTCTGGATCGACGCGAATTTCAAGGAAACGGACCTGGAGTGGGTCCGTGTCGGCCAGCCGGTGGAAATCGACATCGATACCTACAGCCACCACCGCTGGCAGGGACGCGTTGAGAGTATTTCCCCGGCCACGGGCGCCGCTTTTTCACTGCTGCCGGCACAAAACGCAACCGGCAATTGGGTCAAGGTCGTGCAAAGAATTCCAGTGCGTATTGCGATAACGTTGCGCCCCGACGATCCGCCACTGCGCGACGGCATGAGCGCCGACGTGTCCATCGATACAGGGCCGCATACGCGCTTCGATCGCTGGTTCGGCAAGCGCGGCTGATCCGGTCTCCAGGTGACTATCGCATCTGTCAGAACGCGCATTCTGTTGTCGACGTCGCTGGTGCTGTCGACACTGTTGTACTCGATCGACTCGACGGTCGTTAACGTCGCCCTGCCACACATTCAGGGCAGTCTGCAGGCAACACAGGACCAGGCCGCGTGGATCGCCACTGCGTATATCGTCGTCGGCGCGATCATGACTCCCATGGCGGGCTGGCTTGGAATGCGATTTGGCCTGCGGCCAATTCTGTTAGCGTCCGTCACTGGCTTTACCAGCTGCTCGATCCTGTGCGGAATCGCGACATCGATACCGCAGATGGTGATTTTTCGTGCGCTGCAGGGCGGGTTCGGTGCGGCGTTGATTCCACTCGCGCAGGTAACCTTGCTGCGCGATTTTCCGCGCCAGAGCTACGCTCGCCTGATGGCAATCTGGGGCACCGCCGCCATGGTTGGACCGATCATCGGGCCAACGCTGGGCGGTTACCTGACGGATTCATTTTCCTGGCGCTGGGCGTTCTACATCAATTTGCCGGTTGGAATCCTCGCCTGGCTGGGCATCAGCGCCGCAATGCCCAGGCACCACGACAAGAGCAAGCGGCCCTTTGATTTGCCCGGTTTCGTGTTCCTGTCGTTCGCCATCGGGCTCTTTCAGCTGATGCTGGATCGCGGCCAGACGAAAGACTGGTTCAATTCAGTGGAGATTGTCGCCGAAGCGCTGTTCACGGCCGTGTTTTTCTGGATGTACCTCGCGCACGCGCGCAATCACAAACACGCATTCGTCGACCTGAAGCTGTTTCGCGACCGGAATTTTTCCCTGTGCATGCTGACGCAATGCCTGGTCGGCGCGTTCATGATGTCGCCAAGCGTGCTGTTCCCGCCGTTCCTGCAGCAATTGCAGGGTTACACGCCCGCTCAGGCAGGCCGGCTCATGGCCGCACGCGGCGCTGCTTCGATGTTTACCATGATGCTGTCGGCCCGCTACGCTAACAAGCTGGATGCCAGGCTCAGCATGATCGTTGGCGCCCTGCTGATGTCGTCCTCTCTGGCTGTGGTCGCGCAATTCAGTGTCGACACTCCTGCCAGCCTCATCGTGCTGTCCGGCATTGTGTTAGGAATTGGCATGCCGCTGATGTATTTGCCGACCCAGCTGATCGCCTTTGCAACGCTGCCGGAGGAATACCAGACTGAAGCCGGCGTCGTGCTGCGACTTGCGGTCAACGTCGGTGGGTCCGTCGGGATATCGCTCAGCGTGGCCGAGTTGGCGCGCTCGGCGCAGATGAATCAGGCATATCTGGGCGAGTTCTTCACGCCTTACTCGCTCGATCGCTGGCTCACCATCGGCAGCATGCCGGGCGCCAACGCATCGACTGCGCTGCTGATCGCCGAAGTGCAACGACAGGCGCTGTCGCTGGCCTACGCCAACGTCTATTTCATGTTAGCTGGTGCAGGGCTGCTGGCGATCCCGGCGATCCTGTGGATGCGCAATACCAGGGCGGCAATGGCGGCGGCAACCGGCAGCGAGATCGCTCACAGCGGTGGGTAACGACTCCCGCGACGAACAGCCGGGAGCCGTAGCTGCAGTAGCAAGGCTCCTGCGGTAGTATGCAGTCGAATCAAATTTCCAGGAACGATGCTTGCTTATGACCGAACACCGGCGACGCATACGATTGTGCTCCGCGGACGAACTCGAGCCGGGCGCAATGAAAAGCGTCGACATCGACGGCCTGCCGCGATTGGCGGTCTACCGGATGGGCAATGACTATTTTTGCAGCGCGGACACGTGTACGCACGGCGGCTCGTCGCTGAGCGAGGAAGGCGACCTCGCCGGCTACGTCGTTGAGTGCGGCTGGCACAGCGGCAAGTTCGACATCCGGACCGGCGAACCCTGCGCTCCGCCCTGCACGGAACCGCTGCGGACGTTTCCGGTGCAGCGCACGGGCAACGACCTGTACATCGATTTCGATTGATGAGGCTGTTAGATCCTCGAGCGTCGCAGGGACGCCCCCCGGGCGCCGGCTAGCGCCCGGATGAGCGGGCCAGCGTTTTCCGGGCCTGCAGCAGATGCGGTATGTCGAGCATCTTGCCGTCGAGCTGCAGCGCCACGACGCCCGGATTGTCGGCGAATAGCTTGACAATACGCTGGGCGTGGGCAATTTCCTGCGCACTGGGTACAAAACACTCGTTGATCACGGCGACCTGGTCCGGGTGGATCGCCAGCTTGCCTGCGAAGCCGTCGCGACAGGCTTCCGCGCAGGCGTCGCGCAATCCGACCGGGTTGCGAAAATCTGCGAATATGGTATCGATTGCTGCGACACCGGCAGCGCTGGCCGCGAACAGACACAGCGCGCGAGCCACCTGGTACGGGAAAGTCCACGCGCCCGCAGCATCCTTGTTAGCCAGCGCTCCCACGGCGGCACTCAGGTCTTCCGCGCCCCAGGTCATGCCATAGAGCCGCGGCACGGACCTGGCATAACTGCCCAACCCAAATATTGCTTCCGGCGTCTCGGTGGCGACCGGCATTATCTTGATTTTGCCAGCGGGCAGGCCGTTGGACGCCTCCAGGCGATCCAGGTGCTGCCCGAGCAGAATTACATCGTCGACCGACCGGGTCTTGGGTTGAATGATGCCATCGGGTTGGGCGGCAACCAGCGCCGCCAGATCCAGCTGACATTCGTCGCTGCCGAGTGGATTCACGCGCACCCACAACCTGGGTCCGCTGCGATTGGTTCGCGCCGCGAGGTACTCGCGCACCATGCCGCGTGCCGTCGACTTGCGCTCAGGAGCGACCGCATCTTCGAGATCGAGTATCAGGATGTCCGCGCCGACGCCTTCGCCCCTGGCGAGTTTCTTTTCCGAATCACCGGGAACGAACAGCAGCGAGCGCGCGATCATTGATTTGGTTTCCGCAACATGAGCGCCGAACGCTTGCAATGCGCCACCAGTTCGTCCTTCTGATTAAACATCCGGTGCACGAAGATGATAATGCCGTTCTGCGGCCGCGATTTACTTTCGCGACACTCCAGCACTTCGCTTTCCACGTGCACGGTGTCGCCAGCGAACAATGGTTTTGGGAAACGCACTTCGTCCCAGCCAAGGTTTCCGACCGTAGTGCCCAGCGTCGTGTCGCCAACCGAGATGCCTACCATCAGGCCCAACGTAAAGCAGCTGTTCATGATGCGCGTCTTGAATTCGGAATTGGCCCGGCAGTATTCCTCATCGAGATGCAGTGCGGCCGGATTGTGGGTCATGGCCGAGAACAGCAGATTGTCGGTTTCGGTCAGCGTGCGGCGCAGCTCATGCTTGAACGACTGCCCGACACGAAACTCCTCGAAGTAAAGTCCGCCCATACGCCTGCTCCTGCTCCACTAACGTTACATTTCTCAGACGATACACGATCCCGGCGAGGCCGGCGGCGCCACGGGCATGGGCTGTCAATTGACGCGCGCGTAACCGTTAGTCATCACTATCTGGTTGCGTTCCAATGCCGTGACGCGGAAGTGCACGCCGTCCGCTGTACGCGTACCGTCAATGCTCAGGGTCTCACCCGGATACACCGGCGAGCTGAAACGCACGCCGAGCGAACGCAGCCGCGCAGGATCATGGTCGCACACCGAGCGGATAAGCATATAGCCAGCGACTCCGTAGCTGCAGAGTCCGTGGAGGATCGGCCTGTCGAAGCCCGCCTGGCCGGCGATCACCGGATCCGCGTGGATCGGGTTCAGGTCACCATTGAGCCGGTAAAGCAGCGCCATGTTCGCGGTCGTGCGCAGCTGGTCATGGAATTTCTCGCCTGTTACAGACTCGGACGGCAGCGGCGCCGGTGGCACGCCGTAATTGCCGCAACCGCCGTCAGCGCGCAGGAACAGCGTCGAGCTAACAGTACAGCAAAGCTCCCGGTCGTTCGCAGCGCGAATTTCCCTGGAAAAATACACCAGCGCGCCCCTGTCAGGACCCTTGTCGACCACCGCCGTTACGCGGGACTCGCCCAGCACCTCGGCCTGCGGCGGCAAAGTCTTGTGAACTGTAAGGTCCTGTTCGCCGTGCAATAATTTCAGGTAGTCGACGCGGAATTGCGGTTCGTTGATCCAGACGCCGGGATAGGCAAGCACCGTCGCCATGCTCGGCAGTGCACACAAGTCCTTCTCGTAGACCAGCTTGAGATCCCTGGCATTCAGCGGGTTCGCGCCGGCGCCGACGCTGAGCGCGTACAGCATCGTATCCCTGGCGGCGTAGCTGACGCGTTGCGTTGGAAACTTGTGAGTGATCAACGCAGTGAGATTCATGGCACTTCCTCGCCTAACCGTTCCCAAGGTCAAACTGGATCTGGGCACGCGACCCGCATTGTTTCGGCCCCTGGCAAACACCGTTATTCCGTCCACAGCGCCGGATCCGAGGTGCCGTTTGAGTTGGATCATCATAATATGTGTAGGTCTGTGACAACAGTAAATTGCTTTACCAGCTGCCGTAATCCATGACCATCAAATCCGACGAACTACCGATCTGGACGCCCTCGCGTCAGCGTATCGAAAAAAGCACGATGCATGCCTACGCGCGCTATGCGGAGCGTTTATCGGCGCGGCAGTTTCCGGACTACGACTCGCTGTGGCGCTGGTCGATCGAACAGCCCGAGCAGTTCTGGAATTCAATCTGGGAATTCTGCGGCGTGCTCGGTGAACGCGGCGCGCGCACTGTGGTGGACCGCGACCAGATGCCTGGTGCGAAATGGTATCCGGACGCAAGACTCAACCTGGCGGAAAACATGTTGCGCACGGATTTCGATCCGGCCAGCACAGCTATTGTTTTCTGGGGCGAGGACCAGGTCAAACAACGCCTGACGCGAGCGGAACTCCTCCGGCAGGTCGCGGTGATGGCTGCGGCGATGCGCGCCGCGGGGCTCCAGACTGGCGATTGTGTCGCGACGTCCATGCCTAACATGCCGGAGACGCTCGTCATCATGCTGGCGGCCGTGAGCATGGGCGCGGTATTCACCTCGACGTCGCCCGATTTTGGCGTGCAGGGCGTGCTCGACCGCTTCGGGCAGACCAAACCCAAATTGCTGTTCGCCGTCGAAGGCTATTGGTACAACCACAAGCGTATCGATTGCCTGCCGAAAATCGTCGATATCGCGCACCAGCTGCCGAGCGTCAAAAAATGTATCGTTGTCCCCTATGTGAATTCAGCGCCTGATCTTTCCGGTGTGGCTAACGGTGTGCTGCTGTCAGACTTCACCAGGGCATTCGAGTCTGCCCGCGACATTGAATTCACGCGCCTACCGTTCAGTCATCCGGTGTATGTGCTCTATTCGTCCGGCACCACCGGCGTTCCCAAGGGCATCGTGCATGGCGCCGGTGGCGTGCTGCTGCAGCACCTGAAGGAACACCGCTTGCACTGCGACGTGCAGCCTGGCGACCGTTACTATTACTTCACCACCTGCGGGTGGATGATGTGGAACCTGCTGGTGTCGGCGTTAGCCTCGGGCGCCACCGTCGTAATGTATGACGGCTCGCCGCTGCTCGATGAAGGCCGGATCATTTTCCGGCTTGCCGCCGCCGAGCACGTGACGCATTTCGGTACCTCGGCCAAGTACATCGATGCGATCGCCAAGAACGGCCTGGTGCCGCGCCAGGAATTCGATCTGAGTCAAATGCGCATGCTGTGTTCGACCGGCAGCCCGCTGGTGCCGGAGAGCTTTGATTACGTATACCGCGACATCAAGGCCGACCTGCACCTGGTCTCGATGTCCGGCGGCACCGACATCTGCTCCTGCTTTGTCCTCGGCA
>DAIQQI010000414.1:0-2568 GCA_036786925.1 Steroidobacteraceae bacterium | reverse complement strand
CGGCAGCTTGTCGTGATAACAGAAACGTGGCACGTAGGCGTCGATGGCATCCGTGACATGGATGATCATCGCGCCTTTCTTGCCCTGGCAAGGCTTGCCGTCGACTTCGACGTTGACCATGTCAGACGCAGGCGGCGGTGGCGGCGCCGGCGGAACTACTGTTTTCGGATCTGCTGCCATATAGCCTACGCTGCCGCCTGCTTCCGGCCGTCGACGATACTGCGGCCGCCGTGCTGGATCATGTACTCGAACTCATGCCGGAAGTGCTTGATGAAACTCTGTACCGGCCAGGCCGCGGCATCGCCGAGCGCGCAGATCGTATGACCCTCGATTCTGTTAGCCACGTCGACCAGCAGATTCAGATCGTCCATGTGGCCCTGGCCCGCCAGGATTCGCTTCAGCATCCGGTTGAGCCAGCCCGTGCCTTCGCGGCACGGCGTGCACTGCCCGCAGGATTCGCTCATGTAGAAGCGCGACAGGCGCTCGAGCGCACCCACCATGCAGGTGGTCTCATCCATGATGATGACCGCCGCCGAACCCACGGACGAACCGGCGGCGCGCAGCGAATCGAAATCCATGTTCGCGGCCATGATGATCGGACCGGGCACGACCTTCACCGAAGAGCCGCCGGGAATCACGGCCTTCAGGCCGCGCCCGCCGCGGACCCCGCCGGCGATCTCGAGCAGGTCCGCAAACGGAACGCCTAACGGCAGCTCATAGTTGCCGGGCTTGTTGACATGACCGGTGACCGAAAAGATCACCGTGCCGCCCGAATTCGTCACGCCGAGCTTGGCAAACCACTCCGGGCCGTTCTGCAGGATCTTGGGCACTGAGGCGAAACTCTGGGTGTTGTTGATCGTCGTCGGCGCGCCGTACAGGCCGTAGGCGGCGGGGAACGGCGGCTTGAAACGCGGCTTGCCCTGCTTGCCTTCCAGCGACTCGAGCAGCGCGGTTTCTTCGCCGCAGATGTAGGCGCCGGCACCGACAAACGTGTACAGGTCGAAGTCGACGCCCGAGCCGAGGATGTTCTTGCCTAACAAACCGGCCGCGTAGGCTTCCCTGACGGCGGCCTCGAAGCGCGGCACCGGCTCGCCGAGGAACTCGCCGCGGATGTAGTTGTAGCCGACGGTTGCGCCCATCGCATAACCACCGATCGCCATGCCTTCGATCAGCGAGTGCGGATTGAAACGCAGGATGTCGCGGTCATGGCAGGTGCCGGGCTCGCTCTCGTCGGAATTGCAGACCGCATACTTCTGCATCGGCGCATTGCGCGGCATGAAGCTCCACTTCGTACCGGTCGGGAATCCTGCGCCGCCGCGGCCGCGCAGGCCGCTCGCCTTCACCGATTCGATCACCGCTTCGCGCGTGATCTTGTCGGCGAGAATTTTTTTCCAGGACTCGTAGCCGCCACTTTTCTGGTAGCCGGCGAGCGTCCAGGGTTGTTCATCCTTCAGCGGCGCGAACACCACGAGGTTCATCTTGTCGCGCCATTTATCGAGTGCTGCGCTCATGACTATTTCAGCTCATCCAGTATCTGATCCACCTTGTCCGTGGTCAGGTGCTCGTGAAACACGTGATCCACCATCATCATCGGCGCGCCGGTGCAGGACGCGAGACACTCTTCCTCTTTCTTCAGGAAGATGCGCAGATCCGGCGTGCTCTCGCCGACCCTGATGCCGAGTTTCTTTTCGCAGTGCGCAAGCATCGCCTCGCCACCGTTCAACCAGCAGGAGATGTTAGTGCAGACGCTGACGTGGTGGCGCCCGCACTTGTGCGTCTCGAACATCGAGTAAAAGCTGGCGACTTCGTAAATCTGGATCGGCGGCAGGCGCAGATACTGCGCCACCGCATCCATCAGATCGGTGGTCAGGAAACCGTTGTTCTGTTCCTGCGCAAACCGCAGCGCCGACAGGCTGGCTGAACGCTGGCGGCCCGCCGGGAAGCGCCCGATCCACTGGTCGATTTCATGCCGCGTGTGCTCGGTCAGCAGCGCGACCTTGTCGCCACTGCCCGGCTCGAACCCCTGGCCGTCCGCGGTCTTTACCTGGGCGTTAGTCACCGGTCGATCTCCCCGAAAACGATATCCTGCGTGCCGATCACCGCGACCACGTCCGCGAGCATGTGGCCCTTGACCATTTCCTCGAGCGACGCCAGATGCACGAATCCCGGCGCCCGGCACTTCAGCCGGTAGGGTTTGTTAGCGCCGTCGGACACGAGGTAGATGCCGAACTCGCCCTTGGGCGCTTCGACGGCGGCGTAGGTCTCGCCCGCGGGCACCGAATAGCCCTCGGTCATCAGCTTGAAGTGATGGATCAGCGATTCCATGTCGCCCTTCATTTCTTCGCGTCGCGGCGCGCGCACCTTGCTGTCATCCAGCATCACGGGCCCGGGATTGGCTTTCAGCCAGTCGACGCACTGCTTGACGATGCGATTGGACTGTCGCATCTCGGCCACACGCACCAGGTAGCGGTCATAGCAATCGCCGTTCACGCCGACCGGAATGTCGAACTGCATGCGATCGTAGACTTCGTAAGGCTGCTGCTTGCGCAGGTCCCAGGCAATGCCCGA
>DAIQQI010000131.1:0-8578 GCA_036786925.1 Steroidobacteraceae bacterium | reverse complement strand
GCTGTCCATCCAGCTCATCACCGGCTCCAGCAGCGAACCGTCTTTTTTCAGCAACGCCTTGCAGCACCGGATCGTGCACAGGCCGACGCCGATGATGTCTTTTGGGTTGCCTTTGAACGCCGCCAGCGCCTGGCGACTCGCGACGCCGATCGACTCCCAGAGATCATCATCGGGATGCAGCACGATGCCCGGCTTGGGCCGGTAGGTCGGGCGCAAGGTGTGCCGGCCTTCGGCGACCGCGTTGCCGGCAAGATCGTAGATCACGACCTTGGAGCTCTGCGAGCCGTTGTCGATGCCGATGATGTACTGGCCCGTCATGCTGACAACAGGGCCTAACGGACGAGGTAGCCGCCGTCCACGACCAGCACATGGCCGTTGACGTAGTTCGACGCGCGGCTCGCGAGGAACACCAGCGTGCCCATCAGGTCGACCGGCTCGCCCCAGCGCTCGGCGGGAATGTGGTCCAGCACGCGCTGGTTGGTGATGGGATCGCTGCGGGTCTTGCGCGTGATTTCGGTCGCGTAGTAACCGGGCGCGATGCCATTGACCTGGATGTTATGCATCGCGAGTTCATCGCAATAGGCCTTGGTGAAACCGGCGATGCCGTGCTTGGTGGCCGCGTAGGCCGACGACCAGCGACCGCCGAGGAAGGAAAACAGTGAGCAGATATTGATGATTTTGCCGCTGCGCTGCGGAATCATGCGCTTGGCGGCTTCGTAACTCATCTCGAACGCTGCCGTCAGGTTGACCGCGACCGTCGCATCCCATTGCGGCCGGCCGAACTCCAGCACTTCGGCCATCGGGCAGATGCCCGCGCTGTTGACCAGGATGTCGAGCGAGCCGAAACGCTGCACGCAGGCGTCGATGATCTTCGCCGGGGCGCCGGGCGCCGTGATATCACTCTTGAGGTATTCGTAGCGGACGCCTGCCGCTTCGACCATCGGGCCGGTCTTGCCGTCATCATCCATCACGCTCGGCACAAACACGTTAGCGCCCGCCTTGGCGAGCGCCAGGGTGAAGGCCTGGCCGAGGCCGGTATTGCCGCCCGTGACGATGGCGTTCTTGCCCTTGAGCGAAAAGAAATCGAGCGCGAATTCCCTGATATCCATCGATAGGTTCTCCCGAGGAAGCGCAGGGCAGAGTCGCTCGGCGCTGCGGGAGTATTCGGGCGGGAATCCGCCAAGTCAACGTATCGGGGTAACGATGTGTTCCGTAATTTATTACGAGCCGTAAGTATTTTTTTCGATTCGGCTCAGCGACGCCTGCCGACGCCTAGCAGCAACACGCCGCCGACGACGATCGCCCCAACACCTGCCCAGATTGGCACATTGACGGTTTCGCGTTCGCTAACGGAAAAATCGATAGGGCCGATCTGAGTCTTGTGGGTGTCTTTGGTATAGGTGAAACCGCCGTACGCCAGTCCCAGCGCGCCGAGTACGATCAAAACGAGGGCCAGGATTCTGTTGGTGTTCATGGTGATTCCTTCTATTCGACCGTTAGTCCGCTCGGCGGCATGGGGCGCGCCATGCGGGGAGCAGTCTTGCACCTGATGCGTGCGTCGGCCGGGCGTTGATTGCAGGCGGTCATGTTGACGGGTTGCAGAGCTTTGGCCATGGCCGGCGCTGCGATCCTGGCTGGAGTTGCGGTGGCGGCAGGGCCATCGACTGACTGCCCGCATCCCGCCAGCAGGGCTAACAAAATCACGGGTAAATAGTTCATGCACGCATTACGGACCCAAGCATCGGCCGTTAGAAGGGCGACCACGGTGGTATGCAAGTAGGCGCGCGCCTACCCGGCTACGCGCAGCGATGCTAACCTTGGGTCGGGGCCCCCGTAGCTCAGTGGATAGAGCGACCGCCTCCTAAGCGGTAGGTCACAGGTTCAACTCCTGTCGGGGGCGCCAAGTCACCGCGGCGATCATCCCCAGACAACGCGGCAAATCCCGCAGCCGCAATTCTCGCAGCCCGCCTGATCGACCCAAAAAGTGGCAGTGACAGTGCTGTGCTCTTGAGATGCGCGGCACTCTCCAGTGAACGAAGGTCAGACGCCAATTTCCTCGAATCCATAAAATACTCAATAGTCTTCGCTCGTGGCATGCCAGCGGTCGCAAACCAACGTGCGACGCAGGACCGTAACACGCGGACATCGGTCATTACCTTGGAAAAGCCGGTTCCGGTTGCGGGACAGACACTCTGGTACGCATCACCAATGACGACAAATCCCGGCAATTCGCCGGGCGCTGCAGTCCATATATCTGTTGAAGACGCTGCGGCCCTGGTTGTTAGCGCGAGTCGTCAATATGCCCGGCGAGGCCGCCAGGCAGCTTGCTCAGGAACTTGCCGGCATCTGACACCAGAATTGCGCAGGGACTCTTGCCCGCGACCAGCGTGCCACGCAGCGGCGTGGCTTTGCGGTCGAAACCATCGACAGCGACGCTCATCAGCGGCTGACCATGCAGTTGTTGAACATGGGGAAATGGTTAGGCGGGTGGGGCGAGGTACGCCCGCCGTATGACCGGCGTGCCTCGCTATTTGTCGTCTAGATGCTCTTGCGTCGCAGCAGACCAAATACACCAAGCAAGCCGACTGCCATCAGTGCAAGCGAGTTTGGTTCCGGGACTGCAATAACAGCACTGGTCGCGACAGTCGCCACAGCTTCGGTGCTGGCGATCCGTACTCGGTCGGACCTCAAGTGTCCGACCTTCCTGGAGACGCGCTCAGAATGCTCTGCTGCATCGTCCGTGTTGTGGCCCAAAGCAAGTGCCTTTGCCGTGTCGTTCATGGGTGTGGCAAACACCGGGCCGCTCAATATGAGGCCCAATGTTGCGCAGGTACCCATGGCGAGGGCATTCCTTGGTTTCATCAATTGTCTCCTGATTTTGTGAGGAGCACCGATATTGGCCGCTAGGAAACTTGGTTGCTGTAGGCGGCTGGCGGGAGTGTTAGGCAACAGTGTCCTACAAGGTGTTCGACGTGCAAGGACTGGCCATGCGGATGGCTGTCGAACCCGCTCGGGAACCAGCCACCAGCTTCACAATTCTGAGTCAGCGTTTGCTGTCTGGATCCCGTGCTGGATCACCGGCCGGCAGGACATCGCACGCCCAGTCCATGCGCTTCCAGCCCGGCACGGGTGTGGGTACTGCCAGGCGGGGTACGAACTTTGAACGCTCGACCAATTGCAGTTTGTGTACATAACGAGGGCAGTTCGGAAAGACCTCCCGTACCGCCACTTTGACCAGAAACTGCGCTTCCGGATACGGTGGTTCGACCGAGTCGGCCGCCACTCTCTGCACAGTACCATTTACTCTCAGGCGCTTCTGATTTTCGAAATCGATGAACAGCATCCCGACATGGGGGTTTTCACTCGCATTTCCCATCGAGAGATACATGCCATTGCCGTCATAGTTTGGAAACACCAGCGTGCGTTCATCGAGCACGCGCACGCAGCCGGGGTCGCCGCCCTTGTAGGAGCAGTTGGGCCTGCCGGCTGCGTCGGCGGTGGCGAGGAAGAACATGTCGAGTCTTTCGATAAAGGCGCGGTCGTCAGACGTAATGTGGTCGCGACACAAGCGCTCTTCGATACGATCAGCAAGCCTCACGGTATCAAATTCGCGCTGCAGTTCCCGGTGACTGTCACCGAAGAGCTTCGACATGTTATTCCCCTCTTACATGTGTCAGGCCTGCTTGGCGTAGTTGCTGGCGCCGAACCAATCGACAACCACCGCCGGTTCATTGCCCACGACCCATGCGTCATGGCCTCTGGGCAGGGATGTGATGTCGCCGGGCCCGGCGATGAACTCGGTGCCGTCGTCCATGCGTATGGCCAGTTTGCCGGACACGTGGTACTGGAAATGCGGCGCTTCGCAGCTTGACGTCTTCGCAATCGGCATCAGATCGGTGGACCAGCGCCAGCCAGGCTCGAATACCATGCGGCCAACTTCCGCGCCGCCGACCTTGAGAATTTCGGCCTTGCCGTGCGGGAACTTCCGCACCTCTTCGGGACGTGTGAACGATTTGTGCTCGGTTTTCTGTTCATGTCGATGCATTACAGTCTCCCGTTGCCCCGGATTGGGGTAGATGTTAAGTTACTTACTAGTAGGTAAGAAGTCAACCAACCATGGTCGCGTCGAAGAAAGCACCCGTCCCTGAGGAGCCGCTATCAGCGGCTGCAACCGCAATTTTGGATGCGGCGGAACGTCTCGCCCAGACCCGCGGCTATAGCGGTTTCAGTTATGCCGATATTGCGGTGCAACTGGGAGTCACCAAGGCGGCGCTGCACTATCACTTTGCGTCGAAAGCGGCGCTGGGCGCAGCGTTGATTGCGCGTTACCACCAGGCCTTTGGCGCCGCGCTCGAGGCAATCGACGCCAATACCAGCCAGCCACGCAAGAAGCTGCAGCAGTACGTCGGACTCTACGATTCAGTCCTGAGCAATGACCGGATGTGCCTTTGTGGCATGCTGGCTGCCGAGTACGCAACGCTGCCCGCGCCGATGCAACAGGGACTCAAGTCGTTCTTCGATGCCAATGAACGCTGGCTTGCCGGAGTGCTGAAGGACGGCGTGCGTGCCGGCGTGTTTCATTTCAAGGAGCCGGTCAAGGAGAGGGCGCAGTTGCTCCTCGGGGCGCTCGAGGGCGCCATGCTGGTGGCACGCTCCTATGGCAATACGCGACGTTTTCAGTCTGCGGCCGCCGCGGCGCTGGCCGACCTGGATAGCCGCGCCTAGCGGGCCAGCGCGAACTCCACCAGTGGCAATTCGTCATTGCCAAAAAACATCTTGTCGCGGTCCACGAACACGGTCGGCGAGCCGAATCCGCCGCGCGCGATCAGCTCATCGGTGCGCGCGCGCAGTCGCAGCTTGATCGGGTCGGTTTGCGCGGCAACGCGCAGCGCCGCACCATCCAGTCCGGCGCTGTCAGCAACCGCGACCAGTTGCTCCGGATCGTCGATATTTTCGCCGCGCACGAAGTAACTCTCGAAGGCCGCGCGCGAAAACGTGATCAGTTGCGGTTGATCGTTCTCAAGCGCCGTGGCCATGCGCATGGCATGGACGCCTTTCCCGGGATGGAAAGGCGTAGGAAATTTCAATGTCACGCCGGTCCACGCCGCCCAGTCGTGCAGCACCTGCGCCGTGTGGCGCATGCGCGGCGTATCTTTGTTCTCCCGTGTTGCGTAAACCGCCTGGTTGACCGCATTGAATACGCCGCCCACGAGAATAGGGCGATAGACAATGTCCGCCCCGGTGCGCGCCAGCACCTTCTGCACGTTGATGAAACCCAGGTAGGTCCAGGGGCTGGTAAGGTCGAAGAAGAACTCGACGCGGGCCATGGCTTTGCTCCCTACGCCGGGTTGTCGGCAGCGGGCCGAATGCCGAACAGCAGTTCGCGCGTCTTTGCATCCGGTGGCGGGGCGCCGCGCCGCAGCTCGGCTAACAGATCCATGCCCGCCTTGACGCCGGGACGCTCGCGCAGTTTCGTGAACCAGCGTTGTACGTGCGGATAGTTCGCGATGGCGATTCCTTGCGCCTTGTGAGGGACGACCCATGGAAAAATCGCCATGTCGGCAATGGAATACTCGCCCGCGGCGCAGTCGCCGGTCTTGCCGAGCTGGGCATCGAGCACCGCGTACAGGCGGTTCGCTTCGCGTTCGTAACGTTCGATCGCGTAGGGGATCTTCTCGGGCGCATACAGCTTGAAATGCCCATGCTGGCCTAACATCGGTCCCAGGCCGCCCATCTGCCACATCAGCCATTCCGTGACCCTGGAGCGGCCCCGCGGTTCGCGCGGCAGAAACTGGCCGGACTTGTCGGCCAGATACAACAGGATTGCGCCGCTCTCGAACACGCTCAGCGGCGGTCCGCCGCCGGGCGGATCGTGGTCCACGATCGCCGGCATGCGATTGTTAGGACTGATGGCGAGGAATTCGGGCGTGAACTGCTCGCCGGACATGATGTTGAGCGGGATCGCCTTGAATGGCAGGCCGCACTCGAACAGCATGATGCTGATCTTCCAGCCGTTCGGCGTGGGCCAGTAGTACAAGTCGATCATCGATGGCCCATGCGCCGCCTTTGTTATTGTCTAGTTTACTCCTGCTCGACCCAGTTCTCGACTGCCGCAGTCGATGCAACGGACGCTGTGGCGCTGTTGCTCCACAGGTAGCCGTTGTTCCACAGGTAGCCGTTGCTCCACAGGTAGCCATTGCTCCACAGGTAGCCGTTATTCCAGAGGTAGCCATTGCTCCACAGGTAGCCGTTGCTCCACAGGTAGCCGTTGTTCCACAAATAGCCCTGCTGGTTGATCGGATTGCCGGCGGCGTCGACGACAAAGAAGCTGCCATCGGCCTTCTGGCGCGCCGGGCCGCCGTAGTGCTTGGTGCCCGCGAGGTCAGCGGCAATGTCGAGCCCGACATTTGCGCATCCGCTGTTCAGATTATAAACCGCGGCGAAGGCGTTGACCTGTCCCGCGCCCTGTTGGAATACCGTGTAGGCGAGCTTGTTAGATGCGTCGACTGCAGGGCGCGCCGAACTCATGAGCTTGCACTTGATCTGATTGGGTGTCAGCGCAGGCTGGACCTCCAGCATCAGCGCGACGATGCCGGACACGACGGCCGCGGACTGCGAGGTCCCGGACATGGTGAAATAGTTGCCGCCGTCGTGGAAGTCGAGATGCGCTTTCGGGATCACCTGGTTTTTTGTCATGACGCCCGTGACGTGGCCGCCCGGCGCAACGATGTCGGGTTTGACGAAACCCTCGTAGGTCGGGCCGGTACCGGAGAACGACGCCAGTCGATCGTCGAAGGGATTGGACGGCGTGTAATTGTCAGTCATGGCGCCAACCGTGACCACGTAGGGCACATTGCCGGGCACGGTAATGGTCTGCGCGGTCGGGCCCGAGTTGCCGGCTGCGGCGACTACAACGATGCCTGCCTGCCACAATTTCATGACCGCCCTGGCCAGCGGATCATTCCAATAGAACGATTGCGGGGCCGCGCCGAACGACATGTTGACAACACGGATGTTATATCGGGTCTTGTTAGCCAGGATCCAGTCGAGTCCGCGGATGGTGTTGGCGTAGGTTCCCTGGCCATTGGCGTCGAACGCCTTGACGGTGATCCACGATGCGCCCGGGGCTATGCCAAGGTAGCCGCCATCAGCGTCCTTGTTGGCGCTCGCGGCGATGCTGGTGATGTGGGTCCCGTGGCCGTTGTCATCCCGGAGCGATGTGGTCTGGACATTGTTGATGGCGTCGTAGCCGGCGAGCGGCGTTGCCCAAAGGCCGGTATCGACAAACGCGATCGAGACTCCCTTGCCGGTAATGCCCATGGCGTGCAGATTCGTAGCCAGCGTCTGTTTGGCCGTGTACCAGGGCGACACACCAACTCCCGCCACTTTCGCTTTCTCGTTCATGCTCAAAGTCAGCCGGCTATTGGCGCGCAGTACCGCAGCCTGGGCGGGCGTCAACTGCGCCGCCACCGCGTCGATAATGCCGAGTTCATGGGTGACTTTGCCGCCCGCACGGGTAACCGCGGCGAGACCTTCCCGAAGGCTGTGCGCCTGCACGATGTAGCTCGACGGACCGTCCAAGCGGCCAGTTGGCGCCGCGCGCGTGCTTGGGTTTGTAGTACCAAGCAGCACCATCGCAGCGACCGTGCTGAAAGCGACTAACGACCTGACTCGGGTGCTCATAAACCTTGTTCCTGCTCGCGGACGTTGCTTGTCCGTAGCGCCATTGGACCGCATCCCGGGGTCGCCAGCCGCTGCGCACTCCGTCACAGAACTGGCAATTTTTGGTGACGCGGGTCACATAACAGGTTGGTTAAATCGGTGCCGGGGTACCTACGGACCCTTGGTAGCCGCTTGACGCCCAGGCAGCGAGCACCCAGGCTTTTAACCTTATGTACGCCGTGCCGCACGACAGTTCAGGTAGCATTCGCGCCCCTGCACGCGTTCTAGGAATCCCATGGCCAATCCTGCTGCCGAGCCAGCCGCGACCTTTGCCGAGCTCGGCCTGGCGCCGGAGTTGGTCAAGGCACTGGCCGAAATAGGGTATGAGTCGCCGTCACCGATCCAGGCCGCAACCATTCCGGCGCTGCTGACGGGCGCGGACATCATGGGGCAAGCCCAGACCGGCACTGGCAAGACCGCCGCTTTCGCCCTGCCGGCCCTGTCGCAGCTCGACCTTGCGAAGCGCGTGCCGCAGGTGCTGGTGTTAGTCCCGACCCGCGAGCTCGCGATCCAGGTGGCCGAGGCATTTCAAAAATATGCGGCGCACCTCCGTGGCTTCCATGTGCTGCCGATTTACGGCGGCCAGAGTTACACGCCGCAGCTGTCGGCCCTGCAACGCGGCGTGCACGTGATCGTTGGCACGCCGGGTCGGGTGATGGATCACCTCGATCGCAAGACGCTGAAGCTCGATCAGGTGCGCTGCGTGGTGCTGGATGAAGCCGATGAAATGCTGGCGATGGGTTTCATCGATGCGATCGACCAGATCCTGGGCCAGGTGCCCAGGGAGCGCCAGGTGGCGCTGTTCTCGGCGACCATGGCGCCACCGATCCGTCGTATCGCACAAAAGCACCTGCGC
>DAIQQI010000413.1:0-2580 GCA_036786925.1 Steroidobacteraceae bacterium | reverse complement strand
GCCCAGCTTCGACAGGCGCTCGGCGGTCAGGCCCATCGCAGCGGCGGCGACTTCCTTCTTGTCGGCGCTTTTCCAGAGGATGGACGCGCAGCCTTCCGGCGAAATCACCGAATAGGTACTGTACTGGAGCATCAGCAGGCGATCGCAGACGCCGATCGCTAACGCGCCGCCCGACCCGCCCTCGCCGATCACGACGCTGATGATCGGGATGCGCAGCACCGACATTTCAAACAAATTGCGCGCAATGGCCTCGGACTGCCCACGTTCTTCGGAACCGATGCCCGGGTAGGCTCCCGGCGTGTCGATCATCGTGATCAGGGGCAGCCGGAAGCGCTCGGCCAGGCGCATCAGACGCAATGCCTTGCGGTAACCCTCGGGCTTCGGCATGCCGTAGTTGCGGCGCACGCGCTCCTTGGTGTCGCGACCCTTCTGGTGGCCGATCAGCATGACCGGTCGGTCGGCGAGACGGGCCAGGCCGCCGACGATCGCCGCATCGTCGCCGTACATGCGATCACCGTGCAGTTCCTGCCAGTCGGTGAAGATCATGTTGACGTAATCGAGCGTATACGGCCGCTGCGGATGGCGCGCAAGCTGGGTGATCTGCCACGGCGTCAGGTTGGTGAAGATGTTTTTTGTTAGCAGCTGGCTCTTGGCCTCGAGGCGCGTCAGTTCGTCCTGGATATTGACCGCGCCGTCGGCGCCGACATGCCGCAGCTCCTCGATCTTGGCCTCGAGCTCGGCGATGGGTTGTTCGAAATCGAGAAAACTGAGGGGCATGGCGTCCCGGAGGTTACGGCGCGGATGCCGACGACGCAAGCGGCGCGCTATTGCCGGCCGGCGGTCCGAAGACAATGTCGACGCCATCGCCGCCCAACAGCGCGTGCAGCGATTCCAGCAGGTCATGGCTCGCACGCACGCGCCACTCCGGCCCGAAATCGAGATCCGCCTGTCCCGCCGCATTGCGATAACGCAGCGTGACATCGGTGCGGCCGCCGCGACCGGACTTGAGAATCGTGGCGAGCTTTTCCAGGAATTTATCGCTCGCGGTTCCGGGCCAGTTGAGCAACAGCCGCTGCGCCTGCTGTTCGCGCAGGCGGTCCAGCTCAAATACCCGCTTGGCGTTCAGGCGCCAGCCGGCAGTAAACTCATCGTAGCGCAACGAGCCCTCGACTAACAAAATCGCGTCCTTGACGATCAATTCGCGGTATTGCTGGAACACTTCATCGGAAAATCCGACCTCGATGCGGCCGCTGCGATCATCCAGCACGGCGCTGTTGCGCATGCCGCGCTTGCGCAGCTCGTGCACGTAGCCGACCACGGCCGCGTTGCGCGCGGGATAGAAGCCGCGCTCGTTGCCACCGGTGACCGGCTTCTCGCTGTTGATGTCGCCGATGCGCGCGCTGGCAAAGCGCTTCTGCTCGCGCCGATAACGATTGAGCGGATGGCCGGTGAGGTACAGGCCAAGTGTCTCGCGCTCGCCCGCAAGCCGGACGCTCTCGCTCCACTCGGGCTGAAACACGCGCGCTTCCTCGCCACCCTGCGGCAGGGTGCGGCTGGCGGCCAGTCCGAACATGTCGTTCTGGCCAGCCTCGGCGGCCCGGACATTCTGCTCGCCTAACAACATCGCGGCAGGAAGGCGCGCCATCCAGGTGGCGCGGTTCTGTCCGAGCGAATCCAGAGCGCCGCTGCGTATCAAGGCCTCGAAGACCCGCCGGTTGAGCTTGGTCGGGTCGACCCGGCGGCAGATATCCTCGAGCGCGACATAGGGTCCGCCCTTGTCGCGCTCCAGCACCAGCGCCTCGACCGCGGCCGCACCGACGCCCTTGATGGCTCCGAGGCCATAACGGACCGACTCACCCGACACCGCGGTGAACTCGTAGACCGATTCGTTGATGTCCGGCGCCAGCACCGCGAGCTTCATCTGGTCGCACTCATCCTTGATGGTGACGACCTTGTCGGTGTTGTCCATGTCGGCGGACAGCACCGCCGCCATGAATTCGGCCGGATAATGCGCCTTCAGCCACGCGGTCTGATAGGACAGCACCGCGTAGGCGGCCGAGTGCGACTTGTTGAAGCCGTAGCCGGCGAACTTTTCCATCAAATCGAAAATATGCGCTGCGCGCACCTCGGCAACGCCGCGCGCGACCGCGCCCGAGACAAAGATGCTGCGCTGCTGGGCCATTTCCTCGGCCTTTTTCTTGCCCATCGCGCGCCGCAGCAAGTCGGCGCCGCCGAGGCTGTAGCCCGCCAGAATCTGCGCCACCAGCATCACCTGTTCCTGGTAGACGATGATGCCGTAGGTTTCCTTCAGCAGCGGCTCAAGCAGCGGATGGAAATAGTCCGGTTGCTCCTCACCCTTCTTGCAGGCGATGAAGCGCGGGATATTGTCCATCGGCCCCGGGCGATAGAGCGCGTTGATGGCGATGATGTCCTCGACGCGGTCGGCATGCATCTTCCTCAACACGTCACGCATGCCGGAGCTTTCCAGCTGGAACACGCCCACCGTGTCACCATGGCCCAACATGTCATAGGTCTTGGCATCGTCGTAGGGAATGCGATCGATATCGAAGCCAGGTTCGC
>DAIQQI010000130.1:0-8602 GCA_036786925.1 Steroidobacteraceae bacterium | reverse complement strand
GGGCCCTCGAGCAGGAAGTCCCGACGCACGAGCGGTGGGGCGCCGACGCGGTGACGGTCATGCCTAACGCCTGCATCGCGCGATGCGTGGCCATGGCAACGTAGCCTCCCTGCGAGTAGCCGGTGATGAACAGGCGCCCGTTGTCCTGGACCAGCGGCGAGGCAGCGGTTGGCAGCGCGCTGCGTGCGGCGGTCAGCGCATCGATCATGTCCTTCGACTGCTGGTCGGCGATCAGGTAAGGGTGGTAGCCAAGCGTGGAAGTGTCATAGCCCGCATAGTTGGGGGCGACCACGATGTAGCCCTGCGCGGCGAAGAACGCCATGAAAAACCCCTCGCTGTTCTTTTGAACCCTGAGGTCCGCAATATTGTAGGCGCGATCGGTCGACGTGCCATGCGCGTACAGCATCATCGGGCGCGAGCCGCGACAGCTCGAGGCAAGTCCGACCGGCACCATCAGCGTGCCGGACGCCATGGTGGCTTCATTGGCGCCACCGACCGTCGTGTACTCGATGTGGTAAACCGCGACATCGCACAGCAGGTTGCCACCGAGCGTCAGAATCTGTGCATTGCTGACCAGGCTGAGTTCAGACAGCACATCGGGCACGCTCTCCGTGGACACGAGTACGGGTGGCTTCTGCAACAGCACGCCGCGCGTCGGAACCGTGGCGGCGGGTGGTGCTGTGCTGTCCTTGCCGCCGCCGCAGGCGGCTAACGACAGAGCCGCAATCAACGGCACAAGTGTTCTGACAAAAAGATGCATGATTTTACCGGTAATACCGGCCTTCAGAATGCGCGGGACGCGCGAGCAGGTCTGTGCGCTGGCGCACTTAGGAAGACCCACGTTGTCAGTCGCGGCGCGCTGCTAGTGGCTTGGCAAAGGCGCCAGGCGGTCGGTCTCGGTCTTGACCACCGCGTAACACTCGCAACAGCGCTCTTCCAGCCTGGGCCGGTCGAGAACCGTGATGTGGCCACGCTGGTAAGTGATTATTTCGAGTTTCTGCAGCTTGCCCGCAGCTTCCGTTACGCCTTCGCGACGCACGCCAAGCATGTTAGCAATGAGTTCCTGCGTCATCTCGAGGCGATTGGAAGGCAGGCGATCCAGTGACAGCAGCAGCCAGCGACACAGCTGCTGATCCACCGAGTGATGACGGTTGCAAACCGCGGTTTGCGCCATCTGCGTCAGCAGAGCCTGTGTGTAGCGCAGCAGCAGCAATTGCATGTGGCCGTTGCTATGGAACTCGTCTTTCAGTACTTGTCCCGCAAGCCGGTAGGCGTAGCCGGCGCTCTGCACGACTGCGCGACTCGGAGTCGTCTCGCCACCCATGAACAACGCAACGCCGACCAGGCCCTCGTTGCCAACGACGGAAATCTCCGCCGAGGCGCCGTCCTGCATCACATAGAGCAACGATACGATGCAGTCGACTGGGAAATAAACGTGTTGCAAGGTTGCGCCGGACTCGTACAGGACCTTGCCGAGCGGCATCTCGACACGGCGCAGGCGCGACTTGATGCGAGCCCACTCCGGGGCCGACAGCGCCGCCAGAATGTGATTTCGCTGCGCATCAAGGATCTCCGGCATCGCCGCTGCGCCACTCTCCGATCACGATGGATCAATGGCTTCACTATACGCTCAATTGCGTGACTATGCACTCTATCGTACATAGCGGAGGAATGCGCTGTTAGCTCATGACGGCGGCGTAGGTTTCCCGGTCAGTCGCATAACAACCGCAGGCGGCGGCTTCCAGCCCGGCGCGGTCGCTGAGCCACACGTGGCCGCGGCTGTAATGGATCAAATCTGCATGCTGCAGGGTGCTCGCCGCGCGCGTCACGCCGGCGCGGCGCACGCCCAGCATGACCGCCAGGAGTTCCTGCGTGGCGAAGAAGCGGTCGGTGTGCGCGCGATCGCCGGTCATCAGCAGCCAGCGCGCCAGGCGCGCCTCGACCACATGGTAGCGGGTGCAGACCGCAGCTTGCGCGAGCTGGTGCATGATGACGTAGATGTAACGATTGAGTTGCAGATACAAAGCGCGGTTATCGCGCACTTCCTGGCGAAAGGCTGCTGTGCCGATACGCAAGGCCCCGCCGGCGCCCTGGACGACCGCGCGCAACGGCTCGACTGGTACCCCGAGGAGCAACGCCGTTCCCATCATGCCTTCGTTGCCGACCAGCCCGACCTCGAGGCTCTCCTGGTGTTTGCTGCGCGAGATCAGCGAGATGAACCCGGCGGTGGGAAAGTAGATGTGGCGTATACGGTCGCCGGGATTACAGAGCACGTCGCCGAAGGTGAGCTCGACGTCATCGGCGAGGGCCAGCAGGCGCCCCATGGTCCTGGCGGGCAGCGAGGCGAGCAGGAGATTTTCCGGAGCGGGCCGTTTGGGTTGTTGAGCCGACACGATTCTGGTCCACGCGTCTGTGACGCTGATTGAAGTAGGTGTATTAACTTACTGGGCACCGACGATGTCGTCCGTGCGGTGGCGCACCCTCACGCAGGACGCGCCTATGTATCAATCCGCGCATATGTTCGGTAGCGAACGGTGCTACAGCGCGTGGCGTGAGACTGTTCAGTCTCTTCTTCAAACGTAGTTGGACAGATCATGAAATCAAAACTCGCAATTACCTGCCTGGCGGTCGGCGCCTTGCTGGGTCCCGTAATCGCCCTGGCGGGCGAGGATGCCGACGCGGATCGTTCGCATCCGAAAGCCTTCGTCAAGAACTCCGCGATTACCGTGAAAATCAAGTCGCGGCTTGCGGCTGAGCACATCACCAGCCTGGGCCGCATTCATGTGGATACCGACAAAAACGGTGTCGTGTGGCTCAGTGGATCCGCGCGCACGCAGGAAGCG
Organism: Steroidobacteraceae bacterium; assembly: GCA_036786925.1. Classification (GTDB taxonomy): domain Bacteria; phylum Pseudomonadota; class Gammaproteobacteria; order Steroidobacterales; family Steroidobacteraceae; genus UBA964. The sequence continues at coordinate 5,759 of DAIQQI010000130.1, read as the reverse complement.
GCCAATAAGGCTGTTGCCATCGCACGCGCCACCGAAAGGGTGACGGAAGTCCATAGCGACATCAAGATCAAGAAGGATGATTGATCTTCGATCCTGCAGCGGCTGAGTCCGTCAAAGGCGCACCACGCGTTTCGCGTGGTGCGCACTTGGCGTCGGGCAGTGCGCAAAGCCGGTAGCGGGCCAGTTCGTCGCGCAGCCACTGCTGGCTCGTCAGAGTCGGCCCGCCGTGACACCGCACCATATAGGCTTTGCCGCTGAAGCTACTGCCGGTTGCAGCGCGTTCGACGAAATCGTCAGCGCTGTGGATCATACCCATCGCCGCCATACGGCCTGACTTGGCGCGCAGATGCGCCTGCGCCTTCCTGGAGTCAAACCAGCTGCCGTTGCGGTAAAAATCGCAGCCGGATTTCTCGACAAAGGTGAGCAGGTAATCAATTTCAGACTGCGCAATAGCGGGTACTGCGCTGCGCGCCGCCGATGCAAACGCAGCTAACGGCAGTGTCGCTGCAAGTATCAGGAGAATCAGGCGTTTCACAATTCACCTCCAATCGGTAACCAGGAGAGAATCCTGACTTTGATGCGCTGCCAGATGCTGCGTGCTGGCTCCCTTGTATATTCCACGGCCTGGCCATTCTCGAGCGTCTGCCAGACGAGCCGCGGGCGGCTCCCCGATCGCATCGGGCGCAACGCCAATACGTATGAATTCTCGCGTTGCGCCATCGCTTCGAATCGGACAACAGTCTGCTGAGCAAGTTCCGCATTGTCGATGATCAGGCCCACTTCCGTGTTCAGTTGCAGTGAGCGCTGGTCGAAGTTCATCGAACCGACAAACAGTCCCTGCCGATCAAACACAAACAGCTTGGCGTGCAGGCTGTAATTGCCGTGACGCGAGACGGTTGCTGTCTGGCCACTGCCCCGGGTCGTGCCCAGCAGTGCGCGCACTTCATGGACTTCCGCCCCATCGCGCAGCAGGCCCTTGCGATAATGCATGTAGCCCGAATGGGCGATCAGGTCCGGTGCCGATTCGAGCGAGTTGGTCAGGATGCGCACCGGGATGTCACGTTTCCTCAAATCGGTCAGTAACTGCAGTTCTTTGTCACCGGGAACGAAGTAAGGCGTGATCACCAACAGCTCAGTTTGCACGGCGCGCGTCGCATCGGCGACCGGCCGCGCCATCAGCCGGCCGGCGCGCTCGCCCTGCAGGACTTTCTTTTTCTCCGGGCTGTCGGCAATGACTTGGGCGTTAGCCCAGACCAGCGCCAGACGTCCGGATATCAGGCCTGTATACGGCTCGCCCGCTGCGATGCGCTGCACGTAGTCGATGCCTTCGGTCTGCAGGGTCCGCAGTTGCTGCCGCGGCCGGACTTGCTCGCGACGACTCGCGACATGCGCAGGCGATCGGCGCGCCTGGCCGAGCGCCTGGGCTGGAATCGCCAATGCGCTGTTCCAGTATTGATCGAACGTTGCCGACAGCCTGGCGGCAACCGGGCCGGCCACGAACACGTCGTCGTCGGCGAACTGGGAGTCGGGATCCATCTGGAAGTACTGATTGCCAATGTTTCTGCCGCCCACCAGGGCGATCGAGTTGTCAGCGACGAACAGCTTGTTATGCATCCGGTAGTCGAGCCTGGACCAGTTGAACAGGAACTCCAGCGTGCGCAGGGTCTTGCTGTGGCCGCGGTAGACGAACGGATTGAAAATGCGTATCTCGATTTTCGGGTTCACATCGAGGGCCACGAGCTGCTCATCGCCCTTGAGCGTGTCGCCATCGTCGACCAGGACGCGAACGCGTACGCCACGGTTGGCGGCGCGCAGCAATGCGTCCGTGATCAGCCGGCCGGTTTCATCGCCACGAAAAATGTAGTACTGCAGGTCGAGCGTCTGTTCGGCGGCATCGATCATCTGGGCGCGCGCCAGAAAGCCATCGACGCCAACCGACAGGATCCGAAATCCCGATTGCCCGCTGTGCGCCTGCGAGGCAACTTTGAACTGTCCACCGAGCCGTGTTTCTTCGGGGTGCACGAGCGCCGTGGACGGGACCTTGGGATAATCAGCGCCGGGCGGGATCGTCGAGCAGCTGATGACCAGCAAAACGGTCGACGCGACAACGAAATGACTTACCGGGTGTGAACTTTTTTCACGCGGCTCGACATTCATTGCGGGCAGAACCCTCGCCATGATAAATCCTTCGATAAATTATCGAAGTTGAGTATGTTCCCGGGGCCGGCTGAGTCTGTGCGGTCGAGCACATAGCGACACCAAGCTCAGGCGCCAGTCTTTTCCTGCAGCAGATCGGCGAGGTCGTCCGCGTGTTGCTCTTCGACCGCGAGTATTTCTTCCAGCAGCCGTCGCGTGGTCGGATCCCGATCGCCCATGTACAGGATCATTTCACGATAACTTTCGATCGCGATCCGCTCCGCAACCAGGTCCGCGCGCACCATGTCCATGAGCTGCGTGCCGTCGTGGTATTCCGCGTGACTGCGTTCGGTGAGTGTCGCTGGATTGAAATCCGGCTCTGCGCCCAGTTGCACGATGCGTTCCGCGAGTTTGTCGGCATGGCCCTGCTCTTCGATCGAATGCTCCATGAATTCGACCGCCACAGTCTTGGCGCGAATGCCGCGGGCGACAAAGTAATGCCGGCGATATCGCAGGACACACACCAGCTCGGTCGCCAGGGCTTCATTGAGCAACTCGACAATCCGCGCCTTGTCTGCCGGATAGCTCGCGGTGACTGCGCCATTCTCAATTTGGGCGCGGGCCCGCGTGCGCAGCGCCTGGACATCGGAAATCGCCGGCAAATCGCCAACGACCGGTTTTTCATAGGCAAGTGCCATGGTTCTTGTCTCCTAACGGGCGCCTTCACCGGACGGTGAAGGCGCCGATCGCAGCGGCTATTTCTTGGCAGCGGTCAGGCGTGCATCAACTGCAGCCTGGGCGGCATCGAGCACGGCCTGAGCTGCGCTCTTGCACGCATCGCGAGCCATGCCGGTCTTCGCCTCGCATTGCTCCACGGCGACCTTGTAGGCGGCCTTGGCTTGCTCGAGCGAGACGTTCGCGTCTTCCTTGACGGCATCGACACGAGCGTCGGCGGCGGCAGTGCTTGCATCGCGCTGCGCGTCGGCGGCGGAAACAGTTGCATCACGCTGCGCTTCGGCAACGTTTTCCTGCCCCTGCGCTGCCGCGGCTGCCACATCGCTGCGGGTCTCGGCTGCGGTTTCTTTCTTGGAACAGGCTACGAGAGCCAGTACTGATAGGGCGGTTACTAAGACCAATTTGGACGATGTCATCGGAAACTCCTGAGTGACGGAATAGAACGTTGCGAAGCGTAGCTTTGATCGCCCGAACGGCCTGTCAGCAGGATGCATCGCGACGCCGAAGCATCGTCCTACGGGTCGGTAGGCGAATTCCTACTGGGTCGCAGCTTACCCGCCGATCCAGGAGCGTTAGGTCCGTTGCTCTAATGGCGGCATCGCGCGAACCCGCTCGCGCCCCAACTGAGATCCCCGGTCATGACACATGTATTGCCTCCACTTCCCTATGCGACCGACGGCCTGGAACCGGTCATGGACGCCGCAACGCTGGCGCTGCATCACGGCACGCATCACCAGGGGTACGTCGACAAGCTGAACGCGGCGCTGCTCGACTACCCGCAATACCGTTCCCTGACAGTGCAGGAATTGCTGCGGTCGCTGCATATACTGGATGCTGGAGTTCGCGACGAAATCCGGAATTACGGTGGCGGGCACGCCAATCACAGTCTGCTGTGGCAAACGCTGTCACCGCGTCCGAGCATTCCCGCCAACCCCCTGGCGCGGGCGATCGCCAGTTGTTATGGCTCTCTGGATCGACTGAAGCAGGAGTTCCGCACCACGGCCGCGCGTTCCTTTGGCTCCGGCTGGGTGTTCCTGACATCGCCAGCGAACGCCACCGACACGCTGCAGGTCGATTTCCATCCAAACCAGGACAGCCCGCTGTCCTTCGGCGCGACACCGATCCTGGCAGTGGATCTCTGGGAGCATGCGTATTACCTCAAGTATCGCGCCGACCGGCCCGGCTGGCTGGATGCATGGTGGAAGATCGTCGACTGGCAAGCGGTGGGAGAGAATTTCGATGCCGAACAGTCGGTCCGCAGCCCATGATTGCAAGGCGCGGGCTGACCGCAATTGCCAGTTTGTTAGCTCTGGCCGGGTGCCAGGATGTCGCCAGGCTGTCGATTGAACAGGGCATGGGACCGGCGCCGGTGCTGACGGATCCACGTCCGTCGCCCTTCCCGACCATTCATATTGCGCCCGCGCGCGGTTGGCCGCCCGGCGCAACGCCGCGCCCCGCAGACGGACTCGCCGTCAATGCGTTCGCGACGGGCCTTGACCACCCGCGCTGGATCTATGTGCTGCCTAACGGCGATGTGCTGGTCGCGGAAACCAACGCTCCGGTCGCTGCCAATGGTCGCTGGTCTATCAGGGACTGGTTCATGCGCAAAGTGATGCAATGGGCCGGTGCCGGCGTGCCCAGCGCCGATCGCATCACACTGCTGCGCGATGTCGATGGCGACGGCATTGCGGAAACACGCTCGGTGCTGCTCGATCAGCTGCACTCGCCGTTCGGCATGGCGCTGGTCGGCACCACGCTCTACGTGGCTGACACTGACGCGGTCCTGGCATTCCCCTACGTGCCTGGCGCGGCCCGCATACATGCCGTTGGCAGGCGGCTGACCGAACTTCCGGCCGGGCCCATCAACCACCACTGGACCAAGAACATCATTGTCAACGCAGCGGGCACCGAGCTGTACGCAACCGTCGGATCTAACAGCAACGTCGCTGAGAACGGCATCGGCAATGAATTCGAGCGCGCCAGTATCTGGCAGATCAACCTGGTGGACGGACAACACCGGGTGTACGCGTCCGGATTGCGCAACGCCAACGGCCTGGCCTGGGAACCGGTGCAGGATGCCTTGTGGACGGTCGTCAATGAGCGTGACGAAATTGGCAGCGACCTGGTCCCCGACTACCTGACGTCCGTGCAGGACGGGGGATTTTATGGCTGGCCGTACAGTTACTACGGGCAACATGCGGACCTGAGGGTCGCAGCGCGGCCCGAGCTCATCGCCAGCGCATTGCGGCCCGATTACGCCCTCGGCCCCCATACCGGATCGCTGGGGCTCGCGTACTCCACGGGCGCCACGCTGGCGCCGCATTTTTCGTGCGGCATGTTCGTTGGTCAGCACGGCTCCTGGAACCGCAGGCCTCTCAGCGGCTACAAGGTGCTGTTCGTACCCTTTATCGACGGCAAGCCACGGGGTTCGGCGGTCGACGTGCTGACCGGGTTTGTTAGCCCGGACGGCGCGGCCATGGGACGGCCGGTTGGTGTTGCGGTTTATGGCACCGTCGCGCTGCTGGTTGCGGATGATGTTGGCAACACCATCTGGCGCGTAACGGCACTGGATGTCCCGCCCCCGCATTGATTTCCGGTTGGCGGACGGTCGCGGTCGCGTGGTTTGTCAGTGGCCGCGCGCTTTCACCGGCAGCGAGAAACGGAACGTGGACCCCTCGCCTGGTTTCGACTCGACGGCGACGCTGCCGCCGTGCGCCTCGATGAAGGTTTGCACGATCGCGAGTCCGAGTCCCGTGCCGCCTGCGTCCGCCGCATCCGTTTCGCCCTTGTCGAATACCTTGTCGATGAGCTCGGCAGCTATGCCGGTGCCGTTGTCGCGCACCCAACACTCGACGGATGCTCCCTGCGCGCTATCAGCCGCTCCAATC
>DAIQQI010000412.1:0-2593 GCA_036786925.1 Steroidobacteraceae bacterium | reverse complement strand
AGCGGCTTGAGAAACCTGGCTTCCTCGGCGATCGTCGAACGCGGTCGGTGGGAAGTCTGCACCGAGCCGCGCTATCGCGGCCAGTGCCGGGTATTGCGGCCTGGCAGCTACGACTCCTTCCGCGGCATGGGCCTCGACAACCGGATTTCATCGGTACGTCGTACCCGCGGTAACAGTCGCCAGTACACCTACGCTCCCGAGGCGCTCAGCCAGCCGACCTATGACTATCGACGCCGGCCGCGCGAACGTTTGTACGAAGCGCGCGTGATCTCGACTCGTGCGGTCTACGAGAACAACAATCAGCGCTGCTGGACCGAGCGTGACGATGCGCGACGTGATCGCAGCGGACCGAATGTGGGTGGCGCCATAATCGGCGGTATCCTGGGCGGCGTGTTAGGCCACCAGATCGGCAGAGGTACGGGCCAGGACATCGCCACCGGCGTCGGCGCCATTGGCGGCGCGGTCGTGGGCAGCAACGTCGGTCGCGACCGGGATTCACGCGACTACGGACGTACTGGCGAGCGCTGTTCCTCGGACAACAACTCCTCGCAGCCCGCGTATTGGGATGTCACCTACAACTATCGGGGCACCGAAAATCGCGTGCAGATGAGTTCGCCCCCGGGTGACACCATCACCGTCAACGATCGTGGTGAACCGCGCGGTTAACGTTGCCGCTGGACGTTCGCTCCGCAACGAGTCGTCATGCGCTCCTGGAGGCAGGCGACTCGTTGCGCGAAGCGGAGCCCGGCGCCTGATCCACATGCTGGATAACCCAGGCTTCGTACCGGTCCATCCAGCCCTGCAGAAACGGCCTGCTGGCTGCGCCAATTCCGCCGCTGCCATCAAACAGACCCTCCTTCGCATGGATGTATGCCTCGGGCTGTCCCAGCGTCGGCACATCCAGATAGGCGAGAATATTGCGCAAGTGCTGTTGCGCCAGCGCCGTGCCGATGGCGCCGACCGAAGCACCTAACACACCCGCCGGCTTGCCCGCCCAGGAGTTCTGGCCGTAGGGCCTGGATGCATGGTCGATTGCATTCTTGAGCACGCCGGGCACCGATCGATTGTATTCGGCGGTAACAAACAGCAAGCCCTGCGCCGCGGCAATCTGATCCTTCAGCCGTTTGACGGAGTCCGCCGGTTGCGCATCGTCGTCCTGGTTGTAGAGCGGCAGGTCGCCGATTTCGAGATGCTGGAACGAAAATCTCTTCGGCCCGAGCTGAGCCATCGCATGCGCCAGCTTGCGATTGAACGAGTCGCGCCGCAGGCTGCCAACAACAACGGCAATTCGATAGGTATTCATCGGGATCTCCTTGTGAGGTCCCGATGCTAGTGCATTGCGGCCATGCAATCTGTCAGACAACTTCCACACCCGGGAAATCGTCCTACACCGCAATCGGAAAACCTCGTACGACATGGATGCAGGGATCAACGTAGGCTGCCTACATGAATTCAATGGCACAATCGTCGGCGCCGACCTTTGAACCGATCGAGCTTCCCAGCTGGCAGTCCCAGCTGGGAATCCTGAAGGCGCAGCTAACGTCCACCCTCAGCGAAGAAGGCCCGGACGCTACGTTACAAATGCGGCGCCATCTGCACGACTGCTCAACCGCACTTGAGCAGCTGCAAGCCATTCTCGATCTGCAATTTGAGCGTAGCCAGCTCCAGGAATCGAGATGGAGCAGCCTGCAGCTCAAGGCGATCCGTGCGCAGCGGCTGGCCGACGTCGATTGCCTGACCTCGTTGCCAAACCGGCGCCACTTCCTGCGCAAACTGGTGCGGGCCCTCGCCGGCGCCAGGACGCGCGGCAGCGCGCTCGCCGTCGTGTTCCTGGACATCGATGATTTCAAGCAGATCAACGACCGTCATGGTCACGAGACCGGCGACAAGTTGTTGCGCATTGTCGCGCGGCGCCTGACCCATTGCATGCGCAGCGACGATGTGGTGAGCCGCCTGGGCGGGGACGAATTCGCCTGCATGCTGACCGGCGACGCCAGTCGGGACGAAGTCCAGCACATTGCGGCAAAACTGCTGGATACCCTGTCGACGCCCGCGATGATTGGCAACCTGCAGGTGTCAGTCCGGCCGAGCGTCGGAATCGCAATGTTTCCCGACGATGGCACGAACAGCGCGAGCCTGTTACGCCACGCCGACGCAGCCATGTATCACGCCAAGCAGCGCAGGTCCGGGTGCTCGTTTTTCGATGCCTGCGGCAGCAATGTCTGACGCCTGGCCCGGTCCACGGTGCAGCACGTGTCGACAATCACATTGCGATGAAATAGTGCCTTATTGTGGTGTTTGTAGGACACTGCTGACGGCGCCGCCGTCAATGCGGGACTACACTCAGCCCTTCGGTGTATGGAAGCCATGCCAGCCTTAAGCGTCATAATTTCGGACGACCACCCGCTCGTTAGGAGCGGCCTCAACAGGATGCTCGAAGAACAGAGCGACCTGCGCGTGGTTGCGCAGTGCCGGACCGGCCGCGAGACGATAGCAGCGCTGCAGTCGCAGACTTGCCACGTCCTGGTGCTCGACCTGTCGCTGCCCGACATGTCGGGCCTGGACGTACTCAAAGCGGCGCGTGCTCACCACC
>DAIQQI010000411.1:0-2599 GCA_036786925.1 Steroidobacteraceae bacterium | reverse complement strand
CGTACATGTCCGAAATCCGCTGGTAACGGGTTTCCGACTCTGCGGCGCGCGCGGCGGCGGCGCGGTAGGCCGCATCGGTCTGCGCCAGACCGGCGCGCTGCTGAACTGCTCGCAGCCGCAGCACCAGGCCGTTAGCCGGCACCGAGTCGCCGGCGTCGTGCAGAACCTGTTCGACCTCGCCGCTCGTTTGCGCGGACACGGTCCCCTGATTCAGCGCCTCAACACGACCGTCGACACGACGCTCAGCCGCTACCGTTTGAATTGCGGCCACGACCGTCGCATACGGCGCCCTGGCGGCCGATTGCGCCGGACTTGCGACCGGGGAACGGTTGCAGGCCGCGAGCAGCCCAAGCGTCGCGACTACCGCGAGCCAGCGTGCGTGCGCGAGGTAATTCATGCTTTGGCTTAATTGAACGCGTTGCCGGGAACCAGTCCCAGCTTGCGCAGGATCAGCGCCAGCGGACAAAAACCCGTGAAAGACGCCTGCAGCAGGTTAGCGCCTACGAACGCCGTGACCAGGAACCAGTACGGGCTCAGCCAGTATCCCAGCGCAACGCTTGCCAGCACCACGCTGCCTGCAAAAGCCATTACCGCGCGATCGATGTTCATGACAGCCTCCGGAACAATTCAGTCGGTGTATCCACGGTTTCATTATATTAGTAGTTTCTAATTTAGACAACTATGATATATTGGAAAATATACGTAGTCACACGGATTGAGGCCACACCATGGCACGCCGAACGGCACTCGCCCATACGCAGATCCCGAAGCCGCCCGCGATACCTGACGCGGTGCGCAGCATGCAGCCACATGCCGAGCAGGCAGCCGAACTGCTGCGCGCACTGGCTAACGAACAGCGGCTGCTGATCCTGTGCAATCTCACCGCTGGCGAGTTGTCGGTGGGTCAGCTGCAGGAACGGCTGCCGTTGAGCCAGTCAGCGCTTTCGCAGCACCTTGCGGTACTTCGGGAAACCGGCGCCGTGCGTACGCGCCGGGAATCGCAATCGGTCTTCTACGCCTTGCAACCGGGGCCCGCTGCGCGAATCGTGCGGACCCTGCACCGGATCTATTGCAGATAGTCGAGAATCCGCCTCCAGGCGCGCATTTTCTGCGCGCTGGTTTGCCCGGCGTTGGCCGGGCTGGTCGAAGGCAGGGTCCAGCGCGGCAAAGACGCGTGTCGAGGCGCCAGTGTCGGCGCTACCCAGCGCCTGAAGAGCGTCGCGGCCGCGGCGCCATTCAGCAACACGCCGCGGATCGAAGGCTGCAGAGCCAGCAATCCGGCGATGTCGTTAGCCACCAGTCCCTGCTCCTTGATCGCGGCATCCAGGCTGCCACTGCGCTGTGCGCTGTGGCAGACATCCCAGAGCGCGACGCCGTGCCGTCGCAGCTGCTCCACCCGCCTTGCGTACGGCAACGACGCATCGAACTGCAATAGTTCAGCCATGATGGGCCAGAAGGCGTTGCGCGGATGCCCGTAGTACTCCTGGCGCGCGATCGAGGCGACACTGGGCAAGGTGCCGAGCACCAGCACATACGCGCATTCCGGCAACACCGGCGCAAACCCACGCACCGACCGAATCAGTTTTTGGCCGCGATTTGCCATACAAGCAGCCTTGGCTGCCGCGGCGACGGCAAGTCAATGACCTGGTCGGGCGTTGCGCCCGGGACTTCGAATGCGCAGCTGATAAACTGCGTTCCCGGGAGCATCTCCCGCTGCACTTTTGCGAACAAGTCCGCCATCGGCACCGGCGACAGGAACGCGAATACGACGTCGAAATCGGCAAGATTGCGCGACCAGAAACTGCCCCAGCGGATGCGCACGTTAGACCGCCCGGCAAGCGCGACGCGGACCCGGCTCAGCCAGGCCGGCAGCGGCGCGAGTTCCAGCCCCTCGAACTGAATGTCGGGCCGGGCCGCGGCCAGGTGGCATAACAAGCCCCCAAGACCGCTGCCGAGATCGGCAAACCGCAAGCTGCGGCCCGCCTGCGGTGCGGGCAACAGCGTCGCCACTGCGTGCCAGGTCGCGGCATTGGACAGGTAGAGCGGCACGCGCGAACGCAGCGTCGACCAGTAAACCAGAGCCAGCGCCAGGAACAGCGCCAGATATACCCACGCCGGCCCGCCTGACAAGCTCGCCGCAAGTACCAGCGCCGGGAACAGCAGCTGGATGATGACCCACCAGATTTCCATGCCGGCGAGTCGGGTGAGCAGCGCAGCTAACAGACCGGCACCTGCTGCGACCGTCCACTGGGAGACCGGACGGCCGAATGACGCCAGCGCCGCAAACGTCAACAGCGCGACGACCCCCTGGATCGCGATGACGGTCGCAATAGGCGGAACGCGTCTGTGCGCCACCAGATTCCTGTCGATCACGGCTGCAAGCGATAAATCATGGCAATGGGCGAATAGTCTGGCAGATTCCTCCGGTCCGGTTGGCAGCGATCTAGTACGCTAGGAATCAGAATGCTGCACCCGCAAACCCGCGCCCTGCTCGACCTGATTGCCCAAAGCGGCATACCACCGACTCACCTGTTGGGCGTCGCGGATGGGCGGATGTTCTATCGCGACCGGCGCTGGTTCACGCAACCCGTGCCGCCCG
>DAIQQI010000129.1:0-8678 GCA_036786925.1 Steroidobacteraceae bacterium | reverse complement strand
GCTCGCGCACTTCGGCCAGCCCGTACCAAGCGCGCGCCTGCGCCACCTGATCGCGCTGCGCCTTGTGCCAGTCGGCCAGCACGTGTCGGTGGGTGGCACGTTCGATCCGCTGGTGCGCACCAACGGCCTGCTGACCGTAGGTGCGGCGGCGGCGCACATCACGCCCGCGGGCATCGAGCAGTACGACCGCATGGCGCGTTCCATCGCCGCACAGGTGCTGAGCGCCGACAACCGCGATATATACGTGCCCTGCCAGCCGAAGTCGCCAACCGCGGCCGACGCCGCCTGCGCACAGCAATTCTTTTCGGCGGTCGGCCGCATGCTGTATCGGCGCAAGCCCGAGGCCGACGAAGTTGCCAAGCCGGTCGAGCTGGCGGCCGCTGCCACCAGCCAGTTCGGCGATTTCTATGGCGGTCTGGAAACAGGCCTCGCTGCCATGCTGGTGTCGCCGTCGTTCCTGTTCATCGCCGATCGCGCGGAACCGGATCCCGACCACAAGGGCAGCTTGCAGCTAGATGCTTACTCGCGCGCGGCACGCCTGAGTTTCTTCCTCTGGGGTTCGACGCCGGACGACGCGTTGCTGACGGCCGCGGAGCGTGGTGAGCTGTACACATCGAGTGGCATCAAGAGCCAGGTGAAGCGCATGTTAGGCTCGCCGAAGCTGGTTGCGGGCATGCGTTCATTCTTCAACGACATGCTCGCGTTCGAGGATATCGACCGGCTGGAAAAAGATTCGATCATCTATCCGGTCTTCAGTACTGCGGTCGCGCAGGATGCGCGCGAACAGACGCTGCGGACACTGACGCATCTGTTGCTGGATGAGAACGCCGATTACCGTGACATCTTCACCACCCGCAAGACGTTCATGAGCGGTCCGTTAGGCCGCATTTATCGCGTGCCGGTCGATCGTCCCGATGGCGGCTGGATGCCCTATGAATTTCCCGAAGGCGATCCGCGCGCCGGCCTGATTACCCAGGTGAGTTTCGCCGCGCTGTACGCCCATCCGGGCCGCAGCTCCCCGACGCTGCGCGGCCGCGCGATGCGCGAACTGCTGCTGTGCCAGAAGATTCCGGACCCGCCGGGCAATGTCGATTTCTCGCTGTTCAACGATCCCAATGCGCCGAGCCGCACGGCTCGCCAGCGGCTCTCGGTCCACGCCACGGAGAAGTCCTGCTCGGGCTGCCACAAGCTGACGGATCCGATCGGCCTGGCGCTGGAACGCATCGACGGCGCAGGCCAGCTGCGCACCACTGAACGCGATGTTCCGATCGACACCAGCGGCAGTCTCGACGGCGTCAAATTTGACGATGCCGCCGGCCTCGGCAGGGCGATGCGCGATAATCCGGCGGCGCCGGGCTGCGTGGTCAACAGGCTGTACTCCTACGCGGTGGCGCGCACGCCCGGACGCGCAGAAAAGCCATTACTGACGTACTTCACGGAACAATTCGCCGACGCGGATTACCGTATTCCTGAACTGTTGCGCGACATCGCCACGAGCGATGCGATGTTCGCGGTCTCGCCGCCCAAGGTGCGCACGGCCGCGGTTGGCGCTCAAGAGGAGATACCACGATGACCTTCCTGATTCCCCGCCCGGTCAATCGCCGCTCCGTGTTGCGCGGCATGTTAGGCGGCAGCAGCATCGGTGTGGCGCTGCCGTTCCTCGATTGTTTCCTCAACGAAAACGGCACCGCGATGGCGGCCACCGGCGCGCCGATTCCGGTGCGCTTTGGCACCTGGTACTGGGGTCTCGGCCATACGCCGGGCCACGCGATCAAGCCCAAGACGCAGACCAGCGCCGGCATCGAGTTTCTGCAGGAATGCGCGCCGCTGCAGGAGCATGTCCCGTACCTGAACCATTATTCCGGCTTCAACATGCCGCTCGACGGCCGCTCCAATTACACGCATTTCACCGGCTGGGTCGCATCGCGCACCGGTTCCGCGCCGTCCAGCAATTCCGAGATTCCCGCGCCGACGCTCGACCTGCTGATCGGTGATGCGATGTCGGGCAACACGCGGTTTCGCACGCTGGACGTGACCGCGGTCGGCATACCGAGGGAAAACTACAGTGCGCGCAGCACCAACAATCGGGCCGCCGCCGAGGCCTCGCCGGAGCGGCTGTATGCGCGCGTATTCGGCGCCGACTTCGCCGATCCTAACAAAGCAGAATTCAAGCCGGACCCGAAGATGATGGTGAGGCGCAGCGTGCTGTCGGCGGTTGCCGAGCAGCGCCAGGCGCTGCACAAGAACCTCGGCGCCGCAGACCGCGCGCGGCTCGATGAATACTTCACGTCGATACGCGGGCTGGAGAATCAGCTCGATCTGCAGATGCAGAAACCGCAGCCGAACCTCGCCTGCCGCATGCCGCCCAAGCCGGTGCACGATGGCGCTGAGCAGAACATGCCGATGGGTCTTGAAGTCGAAACGGTGGTCAACAATCACCGCATCATGTCGCAGATCCTCGCGATGGCAGTGGCCTGCAACCAGACGCGCATCTTCAACATGGTGTTCAGCGACAACTTCTCGCACATGCGCCGTCCCGGCCAGACCTACACGCATCACCTGCTGACGCATGAGGAAACCCCGGACAAGGTCACCGGCTACCAGCCGGTCGCGTTCTGGTTCAACTGCCGCACCATGCAGGCGTTCGCCGAGTACATCAAGACCTTCGGCGCGATTCGCGAAGGCGATGGCACGCTGCTCGACAACGTGCTTATTTTCGCAGCGACCGAGACCAATTACGCGCGCGTGCATTCGATCGATGGCGTGCCGGCGTATACCGTCGGCCGCGCCGGCGGACGGATGAAGACCGGCATCCATGTCGTCGGCAATGGCGATCCGATCACCCGCGTCGGGCTGACGGCGATGCGGGCGATGGGCCTGTCGATGGAAAAATGGGGTACGCAGTCACTGCAGACCTCGAAGCCCATCAGCGAAGTCCTGGCCTGATGCGGCGAGCGTCCGCAGTGCGCGCCGGCGCCTGGCTGTTAGCTCTTGGCAGTGTCAGCTTGTGGGCGGCGACCGCGCCTACCGGCCTGCCGCCTGGCGTCAAGGCGCAGGCGCGGGGCGACGGCTGGGCCTTCGCCGACAGCCGCGGCATGACGCTCTATACCTTCGATCGCGATGAGGGCACGCCCGGGCAATCGTCATGCAAGGACGACTGCGCGACCCTGTGGCCGCCGCTGGCGGCGCCGCCGGACGCCAGGCCGGGCGGCGACTGGTCGATCATCACGCGCGGCGACAAGTCCGGGCAGTGGGCGTTTCGCGGCCGGCCGGTTTACCTGTATGCGCTCGATGCGTTTGCCGGCGCGACCTTCGGCGACGGTGTCGGCACGCTGTGGCATATCGCATTCCAGCCGATTGCGACGCCGCGTGAAATCAGCATCGGCCGCACCGTGTTAGGTCAGGTGCTGACCGACGATCGGGGCCGCACGCTGTACAGCAGCAAGTCCGCCTGCGAAGACGATTGTCTCAGGACCTGGGACCCGGTCGCTGCGCCTGCGCTCGCGAATGGGTATGCCGACTGGAGCATTGTCACGCGCGATTCCGGGCTCAGGCAGTGGGCTTACAAGGGCCAGGCGCTGTATCGTCGCCCGGCCGCGGACATCAAGCCGGGCGAGGTCTCCGGTAACGGCGCGCGCGGCTGGAGCGTGATGGTGCTCGAGCCCGCGCCGCCATTGCCGCCGTGGGCGACGATCCAGGCCTCCGACGCCGGCGAGCTGATTGCCAACGCCGAAGGCCTGACGGTGTATTCGCATGGCCTGAACGCGCGGGGCCAGCGGCGCCTGACGATCCGGCCGCCCGGTTGCGATGTCGATGACTGCGTGGACGCACAGTGGGTGCCGTTCATCGCTGCGCCGGATGCCAAGCCGCTCGGCAGCTGGGCACTGGTCAAGTTGCCGGACGGCAAGCAGCAATGGGCCTACAAGGGCCAGAAGCTCTACACCAACGTGTTAGACAAGAAGCCCGGCGATTTCCGGGGCATCCGTTTTGGCGGCGACCGCTCCTGGTCGGCGATCATGCGTTCCGGCGACCCCATGCAGGGAGTGAGCGTCGGCGGCTAGTGGCCGGTGCGGCCGCCGAAGTCCGGCGGCTTGCCCAGCGTGGCTAACACCAGCGCGCCAAACGCCAGCCCACCCACGGCCAGATAGAGTGCGGGTCCGTACGATTTGAAGTGATCGAAGGACAAGCCGATTGCGGCCGGCCCGATGGCCGCGCCCAGATAGAATGACGTGAGCTGCATGCCATAGACTCTGCCGTAGGCCTTCATGCCGAGATAACGGCTGGTCAGGTAGGCGACCAGGTCGACCTCGGCGGCCGCGCCCAGTCCCAGCGCTGCCACGCACAAAGACAAGGCCCACACGGGCACGCCCGGCACACTCAGCGTGTAGCAGCCGAGCGCGCACAGCAACAGCAGGGTGCAGGCAACCGCCGGGGCCGGCAGGCGGTCTAACAAAAACCCGATGCCAACGCGCCCGATGACAACCGCGATGCCCATGATGCTGGCGATACCGGCGGCTGCGACCCGATCCATGCCGGTTTCCACCAGCAGCTTGACCAGGTTGATGATCAGCCCGGCGATAACGCCGGAGACCAGGAAGAATCCTATCGCGATCTTCCAGAATGTCAGCTGGCGCAGCGCTTCATGGGCCGTGAATCCGGGGATTGCCGCGCGAACCTCGCCGCTGCTCACGGCCAGTTCATCCGGGCGGTCCTTGAACAGCAGCGCAATCACGGGGATCGCCACGACCAGGATAAACGCGCCGACCGCCAGATAGCCTCCCTGCCAGCCCCAGTTCTGAATGGCCCTGGTGATCAGCGGCGGTGCTAACACGCCAGCCAGGCCTGAGCCACCTAGGGCGATCCCAAGCGCCAGGCCGCGGCCGCGATCGAACCACAGATTGACCGAGCGCGTCCAGATGACCGGCGTCGTGCCGCCGCCGACGAGGGACAGCAGGATCCACGCGACGTAGAACATCGAGATATTGCTGCCGAGCTGCGTCAGCAGCGCATAGCCTGCGACCAGCGCGACAAATGAAATCAGGCTGACGCGGTAGGCGCCGAAACGGTCGATGAATGAGCCGACGATCGGCGCGGTGAATGCGGTACCCAGGATCAGGAAACTGGACCCGATCGTCACCTGTCCGACACTCCAGCCGAAGGCTTCGGTCAGCGGGATGACAAAAATTCCGAAAGCATAAAAGGCCACGCCGCTGAGGCCCGACCCGTTCCCGACGCTGCAGGCCGCCAGCGTCCGCCAGCCGCGGGCAAATTCATCGCGCACGCTCAACGACATAACACCCCCCTGAATGATTCGATGATGGCATAGCGGTTGCTGTCAAGACAGCTGATCTTCGCCGCCGAACTCTCTAGACTCCGCGGTATGGAAATCAATGCCAACCAGCGCGCCGCGCAATCCCCCGCACCCGATCATGCGGATCTCGAGCGGCGTGTGCGCGATTTCCTGCGCAGCGAGGCGGGCTTCGCGCAGGTCTTCACCATCAATCTTGCCGGCTATCCCGTGGGTCGGACGATGGGCGTGCCGGTCGACGATGATTTCAACATCTGGCTGGTCCAGCGCAATGTTCACAAGCGCATCGGGCAGTGGCGCCGCAATCCGCGCACTGAGGTGGTCTGGGTCGGCACGCCGGCGCCGGGTTCACGCAATGACAACCCGCATGTCTACGATTTCAATTTGTTAGCACCGCGGGTGGTTTTCATCCGCGGCGATGCCGAGTTTATCGACGCGGACACGACCTGGGCCATGTACCAGAAACAATCCGCGCTGCATCGCGCCCGCGGCTGGACCAAGGCGCCGGAACGAACGGCCGCCAATGTTGCCGAAGAGCTGATCGGCGTGCGCATCCGGCCGTTGCAGATCCGCGTCGAAGGTTTCGGCAACGGGCCTGAATCTTTCACCTGGAAACCAGGGCAGTAGTACCTGCGGAAAAGTTGCCGCGGCGTAGACCCGCGAGCATTATTGCGGTTCGAACAACAAGCCTCATAAACAAGAGGAGACCTTCATGGTTACGATAACAAGTCTGTGGCTCGCGATCCTGGTGTCCGCGTTTCTGGTGTTCGTGGTGAGTTCGATTCTTCACATGGGTCCGTTCTGGCACAGGAACGACTACCCGAAGGTGCCTGACGAGGATGGCCTCATGAATGCGGTCCGGCCATTCAATCTGCCCTTGGGCGACTATTTCGTGCCGCGCCCCAGCAGCGGCGCCGACATGAAGAATCCGGCATTCATCGAAAAAATGACGCGCGGCCCGACCCTGGCGATCACCGTGCGCCCGTCTGGACCGCCGGCGATGGCCGGCAGCCTCGCCAAGTGGTTCGTGTACTGCGTGATTGTCAGCTTGTTTGTCGCCTATGTCGTGACGCGCGCGCTGCCGCCCGGCGCAGGGTACCTCGAGGTCCATCAGATCGCCGGATCGGTCGCCTTCGCAGCGTATGCGTTCGCGGTCTGGCCGATTTCCATCTGGTATGGCCGCGGCCTGCGGCTCGCGTGCTGGGAAACAGTCGATGCGCTGATCTTCGCCATGCTGGTCGGCGGCACCTTCGGCTGGCAATGGCCCGCGGCCTGATAGTCAGTAGCTGATTGTTAGCAGAGAATCGATGAAGAAATTCCTGCGCGGCGCGCTCTACGCCGTCATCGGCCTCGTGGTGCTGATGGTCGGCAGTGTCTGGGTGTTAGGTCTGATGCGGCATGCGGACGCGGCGCAGGAGGCGCTGGCGGCGCTGCAGCCGGGTGACGATGTTGCGGTGGAGGAGGGGCGCTATATCGTCCTCAGGCCGCGCCGCAATGCCGAGAAGATGGGCGTTATCTTCTATCCGGGCGCCTACGTCGATGCGCGCGGCTATGCGACAACCCTGCGGCCGGTAGCCGCCGCGGGATATCGCGTGGTCATCGTGCCGATGCCCATGGAGTTTGCGATCTTCGGGCTCAACCGCGTGTTCGATGTGCAGGCGGCTTTTCCTGATGTCCAGCGCTGGGTGCTGATCGGCCATTCGCTCGGTGGCGCGATGGCTGCGACCTTTGCCAGCAATCATCCGGACGCGCTCGCGGGGCTGGTCGTGTGGGACTCGTATCCGGCCTCGGCGGCAAGCCTCGCGAATTATCCGAGGCCCGTGTGGCACGTGCATCGCGCGACGCCCGATGGCAAGCCGCCAGCAGCATTTGCCGCGCGCCGCAATCTCTTTCCGGCTGACAGCCAGTGGCTGCCGATCCCGGGCGGCATCCACATGTATTTCGGATCGTTCGATGGCGGCGGCTACCAGGAAGACTGGGCGCCATCGATCAGCCGCGATGCCGAACATCAGCTTGTGATCGCGGCAACCTTGCGGGCACTCGACAGTATCGCGGCCGGCGCGCCGCGTTAGCTCATTCCTCGATCAGCTCCAGCAGCTCGCCGGCCGGGCCGCGCACCGTCGCGGAGCGCGCGCCGCGGTAGAGCGCGCCGCTGCGCACCCGTGGTGCGGTGAGTAAGTCGAGTTTCAGCGCGTCGAGGTTGCGCACCGCCACACTGACCAGTGCGATGCCCGGAGGCAGCAGGCCGCGCGCCTGCGGGCGCGCCCCGGCCGTCGGTGGGTAACCGTCCAGCTCCAGCAGATTGCCCCGCTGGCCGAGGCGTATGGTTGTCAACGGCACGGTCTGATCGGCGCGCAAATTCTGCGCGCGGGTCAGCACCCCGACGCTGCGGTCGTTCACCACGCCCGCTGTTAGCTTGAAGCGTTCCGAATACCAGCGATTGAGCGCGTTGATATCCGGGCCCGCGACTACCATGATGAAAATCCGTCCGACCTCGCCACCCGGCGCAGGCAAGGGCGAGCGGCTGCGGTCGCCGGTTTCGGCGGTCAGGTACAGCACTTCCTGCGAGGGACCGCGCACCTGGAAAGCGCGAATGGTCGGATAGCCGCCGAGGAATTCCGGTTCGCCGATGACCGTGAACGGGCTGCCGGTGAATCGTTGTCGCAGCTGGTCCGGGTCCTGCACGATAATTTCGATGGCATTCCAGCCATGCGTTGTTAGCGGGCGGTAGTCCGGCACGGCCGGCGATTCAACCGCGCGGATCAGCACATCGGGCGAGGCATCGCTGGACAGGAGCAGATATTTGCGAGTGCTCATGCGCTTCGCGCCCCAGCTGGCCGCAAGTTCGCGGCTGATCGTGCCGCGCTCGCGGACCCGATAGCCCAGGAGTGCCGCATAGTCGCGTTCAAAGGCCGCCAGGTCCTGGGTCGTGACCGTAGCGGCGCGAAAACGCAGCATTTGCGGTTCCGGGGACTGGGCCCTGGCAGCGCCGGTCGCGACGGCTGCGCACAGGATGGCCAGGGCAAAGACAGATATGCGAGGATTTGCGTTCATGGGCCCATACTAGCAAGACAGGAATACGATGACAGCGAACAACACCCCTGCGGATCAGGTGCATCTGCCGCGGCAAACACTCGGCAGGCGGCCGCATTTTTTCGACGACCCGTCGCTCGATCAGATGATGACGTTTTTCATCGAACTTACGACCGAAGTGGCGGTCCTGCGCGAGCGTCTCGATACGGTCGAGAGGCTGCTGGAACGCGACGGCAAGGTCACCCGGGCGTCCATCGAGGCGTTCAAGGCGGACCCGCATGCGGAAGCCGAGCGCGTCGCCTGGCGCGACGGCTACCTGAAGCGCGTGATGCGCATG
>DAIQQI010000128.1:0-8693 GCA_036786925.1 Steroidobacteraceae bacterium | reverse complement strand
ACGCCGACAGCGCAGTGAAATTGGAGTTGAACACGCCCGGGCGCGTGCCGCGGGAGAACAACAGGTAAATGGTCGAGTTGGCCGCGTACTTGTAGTCCAGTGAAACGCGCGGCGAGAAGGCCGTGAAGGTGTTCTTCAGGATGATCGGCGTGGTGATCGGCGCGCCGCTGGTACCGACCTTGGGGGTTTGCTGGATCTTGTCCCACTGATAACGCGCTTCGGCCGACAGGGTCAGCTTGTCGGTGAAGTCGTAGTAAGCGGCGCCAAATACCGCCGGCGTTTCCACGTCCTGCTGCGTGATGGCCGCCGTGAACAGCGGGCCCGCGGTGGCCTGGCCATAGACCGTGCCACCGGGCGAGAACAGCTTGACGTAGTTGCCACCGAGCATCCAGCGGAAGCGGCGATCAGCCGGCGAGGTGACTCGTAGTTCCTGGCTCCAGTCGCGCAACTTGCCCTGCGAGACCAGCAGGAACTGCATCCAGGGCGCGCAGGTCTGGTCGGCGGTCAGAGCTCGCAAGGGATTGGCGGCATTTCTGCCGCAACCGAATGGCTGGGCGCTGCTGGCAAACAGCGGATTGACGCGATTGTGGCCATCACGATAGTTGAGATCGATCAGCGTCATGGTCTTGTCGCGGTGATTGGCGGTCTGCGAGCTGAGGGTATAGCCGCCAACGGTCCATTCCATCTTGAGATCGGCCTGCCAGGCCACGCGACGAATGCCGCCGTTCTGCTTGAAACTGGTGTCAAAAAGCGTCCAGTACTGGCCAACGCCCCGGCCATTGCCGCCGGCCAGTGGCACCGTGTTAGCTTCCGGATTGAACAGCGAGTTCCGGGTCGAGGCGCGGCTGAGGTCGTAATCACCCGACAGGATGTTCGCCGGCAGATCGCTCAGGTCCGGGAGCGTGCCGCAGGGATATCCGAAAGAAGGCCGGCTACTGGCCGTCTGGGTGATCGATGTCACTGTGGTGTTAGGTACGCCATTGACCGTCGCGGCGGCGCCCGGTGCGGCCTGCGCAAAGGGCACGCAGCTCAAATCGCCGCCGATGCGGCCGGTGAAATTGTCCGCCTTGAACGCGCCCTGCGCCGGTGCGCCGTCATCGTCTTCAAACGAATTCGCGTAGAGCTTGACCTTGAAATTCTCGGTCGGCTGGAAGGTCGCGGTCAGCGAAATCGACTGCGATGTCTGCTCGCCCAGGCGCCCGCCGATCACGCCCTGGTTGGCGAACTGCCCGCCGCGCTTGAAATCGCGGATCGCCAGGCGCGCCTTCAGTTTTTCGGTAAAGACCGGGCCTTCGACCGCAGCGCTGTAATCATGCGACTCGAAGCTCGACTGTTCGGCGCTTAACTTGACACCAAATACGTCCGAGGGATCGCGCGTCACGAAATTGATGGCGCCGGCAAACGTCGAGCGGCCGAAATAGGCGCTCTGCGGGCCTTTCAATACTTCGATGCGGCCGACGTCGACAATCGGGGGCGGTTGTGCGCCCAGCACGGGTGCGCCGTCGATGAACAAATTGCCGCCGGCATTGGTGCCGACATTGCCCGACAGGAACAGGCCGCGGAACACCAGCGCATTGGCCGAGCGGTCGTTACGGCCCGAGCCACCCTGCTGGTTGACGAAATTGAAACTCGGCGTCATCAACATGACGTCGTTCAATTGCTTGATGCCCTGGGCCTCGATGTCCTTGGTTGAGAAGGCCGTGATCGCCAGCGGCACCGTCATCAGGTTTTCTTCGACCTTGCGGGCCGTGACCGTCACTTCCGCGAGTATCAGCCCGCCTTCCTCAGCTGGTTTGTCCTGCGCGGCGGCGGGTAGCGCGAGCGCAACACCGAGCGCGATGAGCGATGTACGAGACAAGAAGCGGGTAGTACGCATGTGTCAATTCCCCCCAGGTATTCGAATCGTTATAGGCCTGCAGTCCCGATGTTAGGCGGGAACGCCTGCGGGTAAACCCCACTCCGTGGGCTTGTCCGCTCTACAAACAGCGCGCGCCGCTAGGGTCCCAGTGTGGCTTCCGCGCTACGAGCCGCCCGGCAGCATCGCGTCTCAATCATAGCCGCATCCGGAATCGTGATGGCAACCGCCTTTTAGGTCTAGACTGACTGTTTTCATAATCAGGGGATCAACCATGAAAACAAGACTGTTACTACCGATCGCGTTGCTGGGTCTCGGTGCGATGCAGGCTGCCGGCGCCGCGTGTTCCAGTGCCGATGTCAAGGCGCTCGAGGCCTGGGACCGCGCCTGGGGCGCGGCTTCGGAGAGCGGCGACATGGCGGCTCTCGAGAAGATTTACGCTGACGATTTCATGGATCTTTCCATGGACGCGGCCGGCCGGGACCGGGCCCAGACGCTGGCCGGGATCGCGGCCAACGCGGCCGCGAATCGCGGCAAGCCGGCCACCGAGAAGACCATGCCCGACCACTATGCGTTTCAGTGCTCGGCCAATGGCGCCGTCATCACGCATCGCAACACGATCACCGGTACCGATGTGGATGGCAAGCCGTTCACTGAATACCGGCGCAGCGTGCACGTGCTCGAGAAGCGCAAGGGTAACTGGCAGGTTGTCAGCAATTCCGGCCACAAGCTGGCGGATGCGGGCCAGCTGTACTACATGGAGCTGGACTGGAACGCCGCCGACATGAAAAACGATGTCTCGTGGTACGAACGCAATCTGGCCAATGATTTCAGCAGCGTTTCGAGCCGCGGCGGCGCGTTGAGCGACAAGGCCGGGGATATTGCGGACATGCGCTCGCCGAAGCGGAAACTGGCCTCGATTGTTTTGTCGGACTTCGACGCTCGCATGTCAGGAAACACGGCCGTGGTCACTGGCGTCAATCATGTCACCGGCACCGACGACAAGAACCAAGCGTTCGATCAGCGCGTCCGTTTCACGGATACGTTTGTCAGGCGCGATGGTCGCTGGCAGGTCTGGGCGACTCAGGGGACGCTCATTCCCGACAAGAAGTAACGCAGCTCCTCGTTACCATGGAAACGCGGGCTTCGGCCCGCGTTTTTTTTTGCCATGCAGGTGCGCGTGGCCGCTCAGCGGCTTCGCCATACGGTGGGCTGGTCTCGCCTGGCGTTAGTCGCTAGCCTCTGCCCGGTCATGACTTCCGGCACGAATAGACGGCTGCGATGGAGCTGCCTGGCGGCGCTGTTGCTCGCCCCGGTCGGCCTGTGCGCGAATGATCCGGGACCGCCGGTGCGGTTTTACGCCAACCTCACGCCGGAGGAACAGAGTTCGACCACGATCAGCCCGGGTTCCGGGCGCGCGGATTTCGAGCTCGATCGAGCGACGCTGCGATTTTCCTGGCGCGTCTCGTTCAAATCGCTGACCTCCGCTGCGATCGGCGCCGCGGTACACGGGCCGCAGCGGCCCGGCACCAACGCCGGCGTGCAGATCGACATGGGCGGCAAGCGCCCGGCGTCCAACCTGCAGGGCTCCGCGGTGCTGACGGATGCGCAGCTGCAGTATTTGTTAGCCGGCCGGATGTATGTGAATATCCGCACGCAGAAATACCCGGCGGGCGAGCTGCGCGGCCAGATCCAGCGGCTGCCGCCGGCTGGCGCGGGCAAGACAGGATGAAGGCCATGCTGACCCTGAGACGCCGGTCGTTAGGCGCGGGACTCGCGCTGCTCCTCGCCAGCGCGGCGGCGGCTGCGCCGTCGACGGGCGGCCCGCAGACGCTCGCCTATGTGATCGCGAACTTCAACAATGCGGTCTACGAAACCCAATTCATGGATGAGTGCCCGGAAGGACCCGCGATCGGCAACGACGAAATGTGGTGGCGCGGCCTGTCGCGTGCGGACAAGGACAAGCTGACCGACAACGGCCTGGTGCAGCCCGTCGACCGGCGCTTCATTTCCGTCCTGCGCGGACCCAAGGGCGAGGATGTCTGCTGGAATCCGACTGTGGTCAAGGAGCCACCGCTGCGCACCGTGCAGGGCAGCGTGTCCTACGGGTTCAATCTCGATGGTTCGAACGACGATCGGGCGACGCCCAAGTCCTGCCCACACAGGAATTTTGTCAGCGAGCGCGGCGCGCCTGGCGTCGACAACCAGATGTATCGTTTGTTAGGTTGTCACTACGGCTGGCGCCGCAATGGCGTGCTCGATACCTTCGGCAATGAAGAACGGCGCAACAGCGGCCGCGGCGTGATCCTCATGGAAATCACCAATGTCACCGATCCGCGAAATTCGCCGGAGGTGCGCGTGGCGTTCTATCGGGCCGCGGACCCGTTTTCGATCGACGCCACGGGGCGGATCCTGCCGTATGCGAGCTATCGCGTCGACAGCAACGCCGGCAAGCCGCGTTACGGCGCGGTCGCGCGCGGCCGCATCGTCAATGGGGTGCTGATCACCGAACCGATCGACGCCAAGCTGCCTTTCTATGCTAACAGTGCCTTTGCGGAGATCCAGCTGCGCGACATGCGGCTGGAGATGGACTTGACGGTAAGCCCGGAGGGCAAGGTGCAGGGACTGGTGGGCGGCTATTACGATTTCGACAAGTGGTGGGAATACATGCTGAAAATCGAGTTCCTGATCGCCACCGGCGACTGGAGCTGTCCGGCGCTGTACACGGCCGCCCGGGAACTGGCGGACGGCTATCCCGACCCGAAGACGGGCGAGTGCACGGCGATATCGTCCGCCTTCAAGATCGATGCCTTGCCTGCATTTGCGATCCACACCACCCCGGTGGAGGCGCGGCGATGATGCCGGTGCGCACCCGGCTGGGCCTGGCCTGCGCGCTGTTGTTAGGTGCGGCGCTGCTGACGGCCTGCAGCCGCAGCGAGCCGCCGACCAAGGGCGGGCCGGTCACGGTGCGCCGGCTGACCGAGGCGCAATACCGCAACGTCATTGCCGATGTGTTCGGCCCGCAGATCGTGGTCGCGGGGCGCTTCGATCCCATCGTGCGCACCGAGGGACTGCTCGCGGTTGGCGCGAGCCGCGCATCGATCACGCCGTCCGGCGTCGAGCGTTTTGCGGCGCTGGCGCGCTCGATCGCGCAGCAGGTGGTGGCGCCGGGCAATCGCGAACTGCTGATTCCCTGCCGGCCGGCGGCTCCGGGCGCAGCCGATGACGCCTGCGCGACGAAATTCTTCCAGCAGGCCGGCCGGTTGCTGTACCGGCGCGCAGTGACCGCCGACGACCTGGCGGGGCCGGTCAGGATCGCGCGCACCGCCGCACTGGCACGCCAGGATTTCCATGCGGGTCTGGCCTATGGCCTGCAGGGCATGCTGACATCGCCTGAATTCCTGTTCATCGCGGAAAGCGCCGAGCCCGATCCGGCTGACAAGAACCTGCTGCGGCTGGATGCCTATTCACGTGCCAGCCGTCTGAGCTTCATGCTCTGGAACACCACGCCCGACGCGATGTTGTTAGATGCGGCCGCGCGCGGCGAGCTCGCCGATGCGGATGGAGTGGCAGCGCAGGTGGACCGTCTGATGGCGTCGCCACGCTTCACCCAGGGCGTGCGCGCGTTTTTTACCGACATGCTGAGCCTGGACGATTTTTCAACGCTGGAGAAAGACTCGCTGATCTACCCGGCCTTCGGCCTGGCGGCGGCGGAGGATTCCCGCGAGCAGGTGCTGCGGACCCTGATCGACGAGCTCATCGCCCGCGAAGGCGACTATCGCGACATCTTCACGACCCGCCGCACTTTCATGACTGTGCCGTTAGGCATGGTGTATCGCGTGCCGGCCACCCGGCCGGGCGGTTGGGCGCCGTTTGAGTTCGAAGAGGGCGACCCGCGCGCCGGCATCCAGACCCAGCTGAGTTTTGTTGCATTGCACTCGCATCCGGGCAAGAGCTCGCCAACGCTGCGCGGCAAGGCCATCCGCGAATTGCTGCTGTGCCAGAAAGTCCCGGATCCGCCGGGCAACGTCAATTTCGACCGCTTCAACGACCCCAAAAGCCCTAACAAGACCGCGCGCCTGAGGCTGGCGGCCCATGCGACCGACCCGGCCTGTGCCGGCTGTCACAAACTGATGGATCCGATCGGTCTCGCGCTCGAAAACTTCGACGGCGCAGGGCAGATTCGACTGACCGAGAACGGCGAGCGGATCGACGCCAGCGGCGAGTTGAATGGATTCAAGTTTGCGGATGCCCGCGGTCTGGGGCAGGCTATGCGCGAGGATCCGGCCGCAACCTCATGCGTGGTGCGCCGCGCCTACACCTATGCGGCGGGCCGGCCGATCGAGAAGGGTGAGCGGGACTGGATGGCGGATTTGGAGCAGAGTTTCGCAGACGACGGTTACCGGCTGCGGCCGCTGTTGCGGCGCATTGCACTCAGCAAGGCACTGCAGTCGATTGCGAAACCGAAGCCTGAGCTGAGCGCAGGAGGTCCGACATGAGTTTTCTGATCAAGAAGCCAGTGACCCGGCGTGCCGTGCTGCGCGGCGCGATGGGCGGCACGACGCTCGGCGTCGCGCTGCCGTTTCTCGATTGCTTCCTGTCTGACAGCGGCCAGGCGCTGGCATCCGGTGCGCCGCTGCCGGTGCGCTTCGGCACCTGGTTCTGGTCGATGGGTCACACGCCGAACCATGCGATCCACCCGGATGCGAGCAAGCTGGCATTTCTCGAGGAGTGCATGGCGCTGACGCCGTACACCCAACACATCAACTATTTCGGCCAGTTCAACTCGCCGCTCGATGGCCGGCCGAACCACGTGCACCACACGGGCTGGGTCAGTTGCCGCACCGGCACGGCGCCGATTGCGCCCGGCGACATTCCGGCGCCGACCCTCGATGTGCTGGTGTCCGATGCGATCGGCGGCAGCACGCGCTTCAAGTCCATCGACATGACCTGCACCGGCAATCCGCGCGACTCGTTCACCGCGCGCAACACTAACAGCCGCAATGCCGGCGAAGTGTCGCCGGTGGCGCTGTACACGCGCCTGTTCGGCGCCGGTGGCGATGCTAACAGCGCCGCGGCGAAGGCGGACCCGGACCTGATGCTGCAGCAAAGCGTGCTGAGCGGCATCGGTGCGGAGCGCCAGCGTTTTGTACGGCGCCTTGGCGAGGCCGACCGCGCCCGGCTGGATGAATATTTCACCTCGATCCGGCAACTGGAAAACCAGCTGGCCGTGCAGCAGCGGGGCACGCCTGCCGGCGCCGCCTGCGTGCGGCCGGCGGCGCCGAAAGAGGGCCCTGTGGGCCTCGAGATCCCGGTCGCGCAGGCCAATCACGACGCCATGAGCCAGTTGCTGGTGATGGCGCTGGCCTGCAACCAGACGCGCGTCTTCAACATGGCGTTCAACAACGCGCTGTCCAGCCTGCGCCGCCCCGGCACCGCCTACACCCATCACACGCTGACGCATGAAGAGGCGGTCGACCAGAAGCTCGGTTACCAGCCGGAGGCGTTCTGGTTCAATTGCCGTGTCATGGAAGCGCTCGCCGGCTTCATCGACAAGTTCACCAAGGTCAAGGAAGGCCCGGGCACGTTGTTAGACAACACGCTGATCTTTGCGCACGCGGAAACCAGCTACGCCAAATTGCATGCGGTCGACAACATCCCGGTCATGATGATCGGCAGGGCGGGCGGCCGCCTCAAGACCGGCCACCATATCGTCGGTCACGGCGACCCGATCTCGCGTATCGGCCTGACGGCGATGCAGGTCATGGGGCTGCCGGTCGAAAAATGGGGCACGGGCAGCCAGCAGACCTCCAAGACCATCACTGAAATTCTCGTGTGACGGGCTTACTGCGCGTCATCGCCTGCGTCGTGCTGTGCGGCGCCCAGGGCGTGCTTGCGGCGGGCCTGCCCGCCGAGCTGCGGCTGCGCGCATCTGGCGCGGGCCAGTTCCTGACCGATGCGCGCGGCATGTCACTCTACTTCTATGCGCAGGACACCCAGCCGGGGAAGTCCGCCTGCGTCGCCGAATGCGCGAAGAACTGGCCGCCATTGCGCGCGCCGGCTGCGGCCGTCGGCGGCGGCGACTGGTCGCTGATCGAACGTGCCGATGGCGGGCCGCAATGGGCCTGGCGCGGCCGGCCGCTCTACAGCTACGCCAGGGATTCCTACCCCGGTGGCATGTTAGGTGACGGGGCCGGCAACAACGCCTGGCGCGTGGCGCTCGAGCGGATCGCGATGCCGCCGGGCATAGCCCTGCGTTCAATGTATCTCGGTCGGATCCTGGCCGATGCGCGCGGCCGCACCCTGTACTGGCAGCGCGACCAGGACGCAGCGTGTGACGACGGCTGTCCCGACAGCTGGACGCCTTTGTATGCGCCCTGGCTGGCACAGCCGCAGGGCGACTGGGCTTTGTTAGCTCGCAGGGACGGCCAGAAGCAGTGGGCGTTTCGCGGCCGCCGTCTCTACCTGCATGCCGACGATCTCAAGCCGGGCGACACCGCCGGCCTGACAGATGACGGCCAATGGCAGGTGGCGGTATTGGACGCGCGGCCGACACTGCCGGGCTGGGTGACGGTGCAGAATTCCGACATGGGTGAGGTCTTCGCCGACGCGCGTGGCCACACGCTCTACACCTTCGCCGGCCAGTTGGAAAAAACCAAGCTGCTGATGTGCAATGACGACTGCATCAAGCGTTACTGGCAGACGATTCCGGCCACCGCTGGGACGGGCCCGGCGGGGGACTGGACAGCCGTCGAGTTGCCCGCGGGGGGCGCCGGTCGGGTGTGGGCGTACAAGGGAAATGTGCTGTACACGCACACGCGGGACCGGGAGCCGGGCC
>DAIQQI010000410.1:0-2610 GCA_036786925.1 Steroidobacteraceae bacterium | reverse complement strand
ACATAGCTGACGGCGCCGGCGAATGCGCTGCGTCCAAACTTGGCGGACTGCGGACCCTTGACGATCTGCGCGGACTGCAGATCCATGAGGCGATTGGTGGCCAGCGCCGAGTTACCACCGAAATTGATGCTCTCGCTCGAGATGTCGATGCCGTCGACCAGCATGGCCACATTGACGCGGCCGCGCGCGGGCGACAGGCCGTGGATGGCGATGCGCGTATCGGTGGCCGAATAGCCCTTGTCGAAAATCAGCGAGGCATCGAGGCTTGCCAGGTCATCGACGCTGGATATACCCAGGTGTTCGATTGCTGCGGCGGAGAACGCGGTGATGCTGATCGGCACGACCTGCAGGTTTTCCTCGCGTTTGCGCGCCGTAACGGTGACCTCGTCCAGACCCGACATCGCTTCCGGCTGCTGGGCCGGAACAGGTGCGGAATAGGCTGCAATGGCGGCAATGACCGCTGTGGCAACGGTAACAGTCAGACGCATGAGAATCCCCCCCCGAGAATTTTTTCGAACCGGGGAGGAATGTGCCGCTCGCCGAACGATTGCGTCAACGCGAATCAGTCGCGTTCAAAGCCCTGTCCGCTCTGAGGACAGGGCTGTTGCTGCGCGGCAACGAGAATTGCGTGGGATTTGCTAACAGACCTAGAGGATGTAACGGCTCAGGTCTTCATCCTTGACCAGGGCCCCGAGGTGGCGCTCGACGTATTCGGCATCCACCGTGACCAGCGACTGGCCGCGATCGGTGGCCTCGAACGACAAGGTCTCGAGCAAACGCTCCATGACCGTGTGCAGGCGCCGCGCGCCGATATTCTCGTTCTTCTCGTTGACGTGCGCGGCGATCTCGGCGATCCGGCGCACGCCGCTGTCGGCGAATTCCAGCCTGACCTGCTCCGTACCTAACAAAGCGGCATATTGCACCGTGAGCGCGGCATCCGGTTCGCGCAGGATGCGCTCGAAGTCTTCCACCTTGAGCGAGCTGAGTTCCACGCGGATCGGGAACCGGCCCTGCAGTTCGGGAATCAGGTCCGATGGCTTGGCCATGTGGAACGCGCCGGAGGCGATGAACAGCACGTGGTCGGTCTTGATCGTGCCGTACTTGGTGCTGACCGTGCAGCCTTCCACGAGCGGCAGCAGATCGCGCTGCACGCCTTCGCGCGACACGTCGGCGCCGTAGCTTTCCTGGCGGCGGCAGATCTTGTCGATCTCGTCGATGAAGACGATGCCGTTCTGCTCGGCGTTAGCCAGGGCCCGGGCACGCAGCTCTTCTTCGTTGATGAGCTTGCCGGCTTCTTCCTCGGTCAGCAGCTTGAGCGCTTCCTTGACCTTGACCTTGCGGCTCCTGGTGCGGCTGCCGCCGAGGTTCTGGAACATGGACTGCAGTTGCTGCTGCATTTCCTCCATGCCCGGCGGCGCCATGATTTCGACGCCGGCTGGCATGGCATGCAGCTCGATTTCGATCTCGCGGTCATCGAGCTGCTTTTCACGCAGCATCTTGCGGAATTTCTGCCGGGTTTCTGCGTCCCGCGGCTGGGAGGTGTCGTCGGTCGAAAAACCCATCATTTTCGGCTTCGGCAGCAACGCATCCAGCACGCGCTCCTCGGCCGCATCGGCGGCACGGCTGCGCACGGCCGCCATTTCTTCTTCACGCGTCATCTTGACCGCAACTTCCACGAGTTCCTTGACGATGCTCTCGACATCGCGGCCCACGTAGCCGACCTCGGTGAATTTCGTGGCTTCCACTTTCACGAACGGCGCGCGCGCAAGCTTCGCGAGGCGGCGCGCAATTTCGGTCTTGCCGCAACCGGTGGGCCCGATCATCAGAATATTCTTGGGCGTGATCTCGGCGCGCAGGCCTTCCGCGACCTGCATGCGGCGCCAGCGATTGCGCAGTGCGATCGCGACCGAGCGCTTGGCGTCGTTCTGGCCGATGATGTGCTTGTCGAGTTCCTGCACGATCTCGCGCGGTGTCATCGATTGCAGGCTCACGGTGCTGTCCTCGCCGGCAGTTCTTCGATCGTCAGGTTGCGATTGGTGTAGATGCAGATGTCCGCGGCGATGTTCAGGGAACGCTCGACAATGTCGCGCGCTGTCAGCCCGGTGTTTTCGTGCAGGGCGCGCGCCGCCGCCTGCGCAAAGGGTCCGCCCGAACCGATGGCGACCAGGTCGTGGTCCGGTTCGATGACATCGCCATTGCCCGAGATCACGAACAATTTGTCCGGATCGCCAACTAACAACAGGGCCTCCAGGCGACGCAGGTAGCGATCGGCGCGCCAGTCCTTCGCGAGTTCGATCGCGGCGCGCGTCAGGTTGCCGAATTTCTCCAGCTTGCTTTCGAAGCGCTCGAACAGCGTAAAGGCGTCGGCCGTGCCGCCGGCAAAACCGGCCAGCACCTTGCCGCCGTGCAGCGTGCGCACCTTGCGCGCATTGCCTTTCATCACCGTATTGCCGAGGCTGACCTGGCCATCGCCGCCGACGACGACGCTGCCATTGCGGCGGACCCCCAGGATGGTGGTGCCGTGGGGATTAAACGATTCACTCATGTTCTTGCCTATTTACGCCGCTTTGCGCGCGGGTGTGAACGGTCGTAAATGCGGGCCAGATGCTG
>DAIQQI010000409.1:0-2627 GCA_036786925.1 Steroidobacteraceae bacterium | reverse complement strand
CGCGGATCAACCGGCAGGACGCCGAGGCGCGCGGCATCCAGGACGATGACCTGATCCGGCTGTGGAACCTGCGCGGCTCGATCGTCTGCGCTGCGCAGGTGACCGATCGTCTGCGGCCGGGCGTGGTCAGCGCGTCGACCGGCTCGGCCCAGTACCGGCCGGCAGGCCAGCGTGGCAGGTCGACCGACCTGGGTGGCTGCGTCAACCTGCTGACGCCCAGCAAGCCGATCACGAAGAAATCGCACGGCATCAAACCTAACAGCACACTGATCCAGATCGAGAAGTGGACCGGTGTCGATACCTGGCAACCGATGACGGAGACGGCGTGATGGCGAAAAAGTGGAACCTGATCGTCGACGTCGCGCGCTGCGATAACTGCCGCGTCTGTTTCCTCGCCGTCAAGGACGAGTACGTCGGCAACGATTTCCCGGGCTATTCGGCCGCACAGCCTGCGCACGGCCACAACTGGCTCGACATCGAGCGCAAGGAGCGCGGCGTGTATCCGCTGGTCGAGGCGCATTTCATGCCCGTGATGTGCAATCACTGCGACGATGCGCCGTGCATGAAGGCGGCCACGAATGGCGCCGTTCGCAAGCGCGACGATGGCATCGTGATCATCGACCCCGAGAAGTCGAAGGGGCAGAAGCAGATCGTCGCTGCCTGCCCCTATGGCGCGATCCACTGGAACGAGGCGCTGCAGATTCCGCAGGCCTGGACCTTCGATGCCCATTTGTTAGATCAGGGCTGGACGCGGACCCGCGGTGAACAGGCCTGCCCGACCCGCGTGTTCCAGACGGTCAAAGTCGAAGATGCCGAAATGCAGCGCCTGCAGGCCGAGCAGGGACTCGAGGTTCTGAAGCCGGAGCTCGGCACGCGGCCGCGCGTTTACTACCAGAACCTGCACCTGATGACCCAGTGCTTCATCGGCGGCACCGTGGTGATGATTCGCAGCGGCGTCGAGGAATGCGCCGCCGGCGCCGAGGTCGTGCTCAGCAAGGACGGCCGCGAGGTCGGACGGGCGACCACCGATACCTTTGGTGAATTCAAGATCGACCGGCTCGCACCTGACAGCGGGTCATATCGACTCGAAGCCGCGGGCGCGGCCGGGCGCTGCGCGCTGCAGTTTGATCTCGGCGCCGAGAGCCGCTATCTCGGCGTGCTGAAACTCGCGGCCGCCTAACAGGACGCGCAAAACTGCCGCAGCCGCCGGCAGGCCTCGATGATCAATGACTCGTCCGTGGCGAAGCACAGGCGTACGAACCCTTGAGTTTCCTCGCCGAAAGCACGGCCATCCATCGCCGAGATGCGCTGTTGCCGGTAGAGCCCGGTGACGAACTGATCGCTCGACAGGCCGGTGTCCCGCACATCGACCAGCATGAACATGCCGGCTTCCGGCATATGCGTGCGAATGCCGCGGATTCCCTGCAGTTCCTGCGCCATCAGGCGCGCGCGCGACGCGCAGTACTCACGCACCCGTTGCTCGGACTGCGACGCGATACCTAACGCGGTGACCGCGGCGTCCTGGATGAAGCCCGGCAGTCCGAACAGCATCGACATCGCCACGTCTTCGGCATGCTGCACCATCGAGGCGGGCGCGACCATCCAGCCGGCGCGCCAGCCCGGCATCGAATGCGTCTTGGAGAGACTGCCGATCGTCACCACCTGCTGCGGCAGACTTGCGGCCAGGCTCGGCACGCGGCCGTCAGGCGCCAGGCCCGCGTACACCTCATCGGCGACGATCCACAGGTCGTGGCGGCGCGCGATCTCGCCGATACCGGCCAGTTCTCCGGCGGTGAGGATGACGCCACTGGGATTGCCAGGCGATGCGAAAAACAGTGCGCGCGTGCGCGGCGTGATCGCGGCGCTCAAGGCGTCGAGATCCGGCCGAAAGCCGCGCGCCGCGGGTTGCCGGACGCGTACCATGCGGGCACCGGAGACTTCGATGGTCGCGGGGTAGGTCGGATACATCGGGTCGAATGCCAGCACTTCATCGCCCGGCCCGGCCAGGCACAAAGAGGCTACAAACAAAGCATTTTGCGCGCCGCTCAGCACAATGACATGGTCCGCGTCCACCGCTTGCCCGCAGCGGCTGGCATGCTTCGCGGCGATGGCTTCACGCAGCGCGAGCCGGCCGCGCGCCGGTGTGTAACGCGAATCTCCCGCGCGCAGTCGCTCGACGGCAGTTTCGACGACCGGCGCTGGCGTCGCCAGATCCGGATCGCCTACGCTCAGGACGATGACATCCTCGCCACGATCGCGCGCGGCGACCGCCGCATAGTGAGTGCGCCAGGCGTCGGCGCCGTGACCGGCGACGCGATTGACCAGAGACGAGAATTTCATTTAGGGTGCCCGTGAAACCAACATTATGAGCCTAACAGCCAGACCCATTGGATGCTATGTCGCCGAGCTGCTCGCGGCCAACGGCGTCGACACCGTGTTCGGCATCCCGGGCGTGCATACGCTGGAGCTGTATCGCGGGCTGGCGCGCGAACCCCGCCTGCGTCATATCCTCACCCGGCACGAGCAGGGCGCGGGGTTTGCGGCGGATGGCTATGCGCGCGCCTGCGGGCGTCCGGCCGCGGCCTTCGTGATCTGGAACCGGGCCTGGCGGGATTCGGACGGATGGT
>DAIQQI010000127.1:0-8764 GCA_036786925.1 Steroidobacteraceae bacterium | reverse complement strand
GCGGTCATCTGGCAGCTCGGCACGCTGGTGATCTTCGGCTACGGCATCGATCCACTGGGTCTGCTGGTGCCATTTTTGATTTTTGCGATCGGCGTCAGTCATGGCGTGCAGAAGATTTCGGCCGTGACCGACGCGGCGCTCGAGGGTCTCGGCCCGGAACAGGCGGCGCGGCGCACCTTCCGGCAGCTGCTGTTGCCCGCGGTGGTCGCGCTGTTAGCCGACCTGGTCGGCTTCATCACCATTCTCTATATCCCGGTGCAGGTAATCCGTGAAATGGCGATTACCGCCAGCATCGGCGTGGGTATCGTGATCCTGACGGATCTGGTCCTGCTGCCGGTGCTGGTGTCGTTTGTGCGGTTTGACGAAGGCTATCGCGGCCGGGTTGCGCACCGGCAGGAGCTGCTGCGCGGCTGGTGGGCCAGGCTCTCCGTCATCACCGAACGCCGCCCCTCGGCGATCATCATCGGCGTCGCCATCGTGCTGGCAGGCCTGGGTTGGTGGAAGGGCCGCGAGGCCGTGATCGGCGATGCATCGGCCGGCGTGCCGGAGCTGCGACCGGACTCCGTCTACAACCGCGACACCGACCTCATCACCTCCAAGTTCTCCATCGGCGTCGATATCCTGACGGCGATCGTCGAGACCAAGGAGCCTGCCTGTGTCAGCTATGAGCTGATGAAATCCATCGACAATTTCTCCTGGCATATGCAGAACGTCGATGGCGTGCAGCAGGTGATTTCACTGCCCTATATCGCCAAGCAGGCGATTGCCGGCTGGAGCGAGGGATCGCTCAAATGGCGTGAGATCCCGCGCGAACCGAGCCAGCTGACGCAGTCGACCCGCTATATCGAAACCAGTACCGGGCTGCTGAATGCCGACTGCAATGTCGTGCCCGTGATGATGTTCCTGCGCGACCACAAGGCCGCCACCATCGAACGGGCGGTCGCGGCGGTCAAGGACTGGCGCGCTAACAACACGGCTCCGGGCGCGGAATTTCGCCTGGCGACCGGCAACGTGGGCGTCATGGCGGCGACCAACGAGGAAGTCGAGCGCACGGAATTCCCGATCCTGTTCGGCGTGTTTGCCGCGGTCATCCTGATGTGCCTGCTGACCTTCAGGTCGGTGACCGGCACGGTGCTGGTGTTCCTGCCGCTGGCGCTGGTGTCGGTGCTCGCGTATGCGGTCATGGCCATGGTGGGCATCGGGCTCAAGATCAGCACGCTGCCAATGGTCGCGCTGGGTGTCGGCATCGGTGTCGATTACGGCATCTACCTCTTCAGCCGCATGCAGCAATACCTCAAGGCTGGTGACAGCGTGCGCGTCGCCTACGAAAAGACCATGAAGATCACCGGCGCGTCGATCATCTTCACCGGCATCACGCTCGCCATTGGCGTGGTCACCTGGATTGCATCGCCGCTGCAGTTTCAGGCCGATATCGGCCTGCTGCTGACTTTCATGTTCCTGGTCAACATGATCGGCGCGATCATCCTGATTCCGGCGCTGGCAACCTGGCTGGTGCGGCCGCCGCGACCGCCGAAGGTTGATCTGGGGCCGCCGGCGACGCGCTTTCGCGAATGACGCCCGACGAATTCCGTCATCACGGCCATGCGCTGATTGACTGGATTGCCGATTATCGCGAACGCCTGGCGCGCAGCGAGTTTGCGGTACTGTCGCAACGAGAACCGGGTGCGCTGCTGGCCTCCCTGCCGGCGGCGCCACCGGTTGAACCCGAGGCCTTCGAGGCCATCGCCGCGGATCTTGACCGGTTGATTTTGCCGGCCTGCAGTCACTTCCAGTCGCCGGATTTTTTCGGCTACTTTCCCAACAATGGCTTGTTAGCTTCGGTGCTGGGCGATCTCGCTTCGACCGGACTTGGCCAACTGGGCCTCAACTGGCAGGCGAGCCCCGCGCTGACGGAACTCGAGCAGCTGGTGTGCGACTGGTTGCGGCAAATGTCGGGTCTCGACGCGGGTTGGCGTGGTGTTATCCAGGACACGGCTTCCACCGCCTCGCTGGTGGCGCTGATCTCGGCGCGCGAACGCGCCAGCGGCTACGCCGCCGCACGCGGTGGGCTGCAGTCGGTCACCAGGCAGCTGGTGCTGTACGTCAGCGCGCAGGCGCACAGTTCCGTGGAAAAGGCCGCGTTGTCCGCGGGTTTCGGCCGCGAGCAACTGCATGTCATCGCCACTGACGCCAGCCATGCGATGCGCGCCGATGCGCTGGCGGCGGCGATCGCCGCGGACCTGGCGGCAGGGCTGCAACCCTGCGCGATTGTCGCAACCGTGGGGACGACCGCGACCACCGCGATCGATCCGGTCGCCGAGTGCGCGCTGTTAGCTCGAAAGCATGGACTCTGGCTGCATGTCGATGCGGCGCTGGCCGGCTCGGCGATGATCCTGCCCGAGTGCCGCGCACTGTGGCGCGGCATCGACGGCGCGGATTCGCTGGTGGTGAATCCACACAAATGGCTCGGCGCCGCGTTCGATTGCTCGGTGTATTTTGTCCGTGACCCCGAACACCTGGTGCGGGTGATGTCGACCAATCCCAGTTACCTGCAGACCGCCGCCGACGGCAAGAGTCCGAATTTCCGCGACTGGGGCATCCCGCTGGGCCGGCGCATGCGGGCGTTGAAACTCTGGTTCCTGATTCGCGAGCAGGGGGTGTCGGGCCTGCAGGCGCGCTTGCGGCGCGATATTGCTAACGCCCAATGGCTGGCCGCGCAGGTCGATACGGCCGAATCCAGGAATGCCGGCTGGCGGCGCCTGGCGCCGGTGCCGCTGCAGACGCTGGCGCTGCGGCACGAACCGCCTGGTGTCGATCTCGACGCGCACACGCAGCAGTGGGTGCAGCGGATCAACGCATCGGGTGCAGCGTACCTGACGCCGGCGAAACTCGACGGGCACTGGATGGTCCGGGTCTCGATTGGCAGTGCGCTGACCGAGCGCGCGCATGTGGAAAAGCTGTGGGCGCGCATGCGTGCGGCCGCGGAACAGCATTGTTAGTTTTTCGGGAGAACCGGTCATGAAACGCAAGAATTGGCTGACCATCGTCCTGGCATGCGGCCTGTGCTGCGCAGGCACCGCCTCGGCACAGCAGCAGCCGGACTTCAGCAAGGTCGAACTCAAGGTCACGAAAGTCACCGACAACATCTACATGCTGTCGACGCCGGTGGCCGGCAACATCGGCGTATCGATCGGCGCGGACGGCGTTGCGATCATCGATGATCAGTTTGCGCCGCTGGCGCCGAAAATTCGTGCGGCGATCGCGTTACTGTCCGACAAACCGATTCGCTTCGTCATCAACACGCACTGGCACGGTGACCATACTGGCGCTAACGAGTCTTTCGGCCGCAATGGCGCCGTCATCGTCGCGCAGGGCAATGTGCGCAAACGCATGTCGGCCAAACAGATCGGCTCCATCTCCGGCCGCGAGACGCCGGCATCGCCGGACGGCGCGCTGCCGATCATCACCTTCGCGGAATCCGCCACGCTGCATTACAACGGCGATGACCTGGAAGCGACGCATCTGCCCGCGGCGCACACCGATGGTGACGTCGTAATTCGCTGGCGCCAGGCGAATGTCATTCACATGGGTGACACGTTTTTCATCGGTGATTACCCGTTCGTTGATAACAACAGCGGCGGTACCTACTTGGGGCTGATTGCCGCCACCGAGTGGGCGTTAGCTATCGCTGATGACAGCAGCAGGATCATGCCGGGCCATGGACCCTTGTCCGATAAACGCGGGCTGCAGGAATTTCACGACATGCTGGTCACGGTGCGCGAGCGCATCATGAAGATGATCAGGCAGAAGAAGACCCTGGAGCAGGTGGTCGCGGCAAAGCCGACCGCGGACTTCGACGCCAAATGGGCCGGCAGCTTCTGGAAGCCGGACCAATGGGTCGGTCGGGTCTACGTGGACCTGCGGCGCGCCGTCAGGTAGCGCCGCGGTTCACGCTTATCAGGCCCTGCTGATCAGGGCTGTTCGATCGCCAGCAGTTCGACTTCAAAAATCAGCGTCGCGCCGCCGGGGATGTTAGGTGGCGAGCCGTTGTCACCATAGGCGAGGTCCGACGGGCAGACCAGCCGGCTCTTGCCGCCGACCTTCATGAGTTGCACGGCCTCGGTCCAGCAGCGGATGACGCCGGACAGCGGAAAACTTGCGGGTTCCTTGCGCACGATCGAGCTGTCGAACACCTTGCCGTCGATCAGCTTGCCTTCGTAATGCACCTTGACCGTCGAGGTGGCCTTGGGGCTGGCGCCGGTGCCGGCGCGCAGCGTCGTCATCACGATGCCGCTGGCGGTCTTGGTGGCGCCCTTGACGGCGGCCGCCTGGGCGAGATAGGCGGTGCCACGCTGCTTCTCGCTGACAGCCAATGCCGCGCGGCGCGTCTGCTCGAGCTGCTGCAGCTTCGGTCCGTAAGTTTCAGCGTTGGCAATCAGCGGACGGCCACGCAGGCCATCGGCGAGGCCCGCGTTGACCAGCGCGACTTCCTGCGGCGTCAGCGAAAAGCTCTGCAGATTGCGGCTCAGCAGCACGCCCAGCGCGTACCAGGTCTTGTCCTGTTCAGTCTTCAGCTGCCCAGCCGGCGCTGGCGCCTGGCCCTCGGCACGTTCAAAACTGATCAAGGCAATGGCGGCCACCAACACGGCTCCGACAACGGCAGACAACTTACGCATATCGCACCTGGTTACTGAAGGAAGCCGCGATGATGAAGTGGCGCGCGCCAATTCGCAAGCAGCGATTGCGCAAACCCGGCGCTAGCTAACAGATTCGCGCCGCACGACATAGATTCCGGCGACGACGATCAACAATCCGCCGAACAGGACGACGCCGGTCGGCATGGCGGACCAGATGGTCCAGTCAATGATGAGGCCGTAGACCAGGGCCGTGTATTCCATGGGCGCCAGCGTCGATGCCGACGCATAACGAAATGCATCGGTGATGCAATGCTGCGCTATACCGCCGAAGATGCCGATCCCGACCAGCAGCAGCCAGTCCCGCGCCTGGACTTCGACCCAGCCGGGCCACGCCAGGGCGAGGCAGGTAGCCGCCACCACCACCAAGAACGAAAAAATCATCGATTCCGAACTGTCGGTGCGCGTCAGCCGCCGGGCGGTCAGGGCGCTGAAGGCATAACAAAGCGCGGAGCCGAATGCCGCAAACGCTGCGGTTCGCTTGAAGTCGCTTGCAGCCGGTTGCAGCATCACCCAGACGCCCGCGAGACCCAGCAGCACCGCAAACCAGCGCCCGGCATCGACTTTTTCGCGCAGCAATACTGCCGCCAGCGCGACAATCAGCAGCGGCGCGATCATGAAGATCGCATAAACGCCGGTGAGACTCTGGCGCGCAACGGCATAGACGAAGGTCAGCATCATCACGACACCTAACACACCACGCAGCAGATGCAGCCACGGTGTGTGCATGCGTAACTTGTCGAGGTTGCCGCGGATTGCGTACAGTCCGAGCAGGAAGGGCATCGAGGCAAGTCCGCGCAGGCCCGCCACCTGGGCCATGGGATAACGTGCCGCCAGCACCTTCAGCATCCCGTCCATGACAGCAAAAGTTCCAACCGCAGTCAGCATCAGCAGCACGCCACGCCTGCTGTTCGGGAAATGTCCCTCCGGAGATCGTGCTTGGGCGGCTTTCATGCGCCATTATTGTAGAGTATTGTGCAATCGTGCCGCACGAATACACAGCTAACATCGACTGGCGCAGAGACGCCGGAACATTTACCGACGGGCGCTATTCGCGCGCGCATCGCTGGCATTTCGACGGTGGCGCAACGATTCCGGCGTCCTCGTCGCCCGGCATCGTGCCGCTCCCCTATTCAGACCCGGCAGCGGTGGATCCGGAAGAGGCGCTGATAGCTGCCACCGCCAGCTGTCACATGCTGTGGTTCCTGTCGCTGGCCGCCAGGCAGGGTTACAGCGTGCTGTCGTATCAGGACAGTGCCGGCGGCCGGCTCGAACCTAACGAGCGCGGCAAGCTGGCGTTTCGCCGGATAGTCCTGCGCCCACGAGTTGAGTTTTCAGGCGCGGCGCCTGATGCGGCGCAACTGCAGGCGCTGCATCAGGCGGCGCACGAGGAGTGTTTCATCGCGCAGAGCCTGCGCGCAGAGATTGTCGTGGAAGCCGCCGGCTAGGCTGGTCGCCGATCTTCAGGGCCGCCTGGCGGTCCGGGAAAAGTCCGGCCTGCGGGCCGCGGCGAAATTCTGCACCCAGTAAACCGGCGCCTGCGCTTCGGGACCGATCGCAAACGCCAGGCCGATCTCGTCAAAGCGCGGCTCCATGATGTTTTCGCAGTGCGCAGGACTGTCGAGCCAGCCACGCACGACTTTCTCGACGTCGTCGTAACCTGACGCCAGGTTTTCGCCGCTGACCTGCCAGCGGTAGCCGACGCGGGTCAGGCGCTGGCCGGGGTCGCTGCCATCGCTGCCGGCGTGGTCCATGCTGCCGCGCTGCGCAATGTCCACCGCATGGATCACCGCCGCTCTCGTCAGGGCATCGGAATAGCGTACCGGGCTGGCGGCCGGGAACTGCCGCTCGCCGCAGCGCCGTGGTTCGCTGCGCGCCGCGTTAATCAGCTCAAGGAGCTGCGCGCGCAGCAGCGGAATGTCGTCGGCGGTGATGGTATGGCGTGGATGCGCGAACACCACAAAGAGTTTCTGCGCGTCGCGATGGAGGCCGAGTTCGGAATAGCCATCGTCAATGATTTCCTGGCAGAAACGCTGCAACAGGTGTTTCGCAGTGCGGTCCATCGCTTCGGGCGCGGCAGCCTTGCCGGACAACGTGGCCGCCATCGAGGATTCCTGGCGGTAACGGACCGCGCGGAGCGCCTCGTCAAGCCCCTGGCCTTCAGCCATCGCGCGTGCGGCGGCGTCCAGCGCCGGCACCTGACTCAGCGCACTGACCGCGGCGCCCGGACAAGCATCGTGAAAAGCATGATTGAAAGCCGACAGGTCGTCTGCCAGCGCGACGTTTCCGGCCAGCATCAACAAGCCAATTCCTGCGTGTAACCGCCTGATCATCGATGCACGATAGCGGCGGCATCGCGGTCAGACTGTGAGGCATTACCGCTTCAGGCGGCAGCGCGATAAACGTTTGCGGTATGTCAATTCAATAAGTCGCATCGACCCCTGTGGACTTAAATTATTCCGACATTCATCGTTCCTGGGCGCGCGCGAGCTCATTCGCGCGCTGGCGCGCTGAATTTCAGCGTCGACGCCGGGCGACTGGCCTGCAACCGCTTTGCCACCTGCTCGGCGCGTTCCAGCGCATTCAGGATATTGTCCCGAGCTAACAACTTCAGGTCGCGATCGCTCCAGCCGCGGCGTATCAGTTCGGCAAACAGGTTGGGAAACATCGATACGTCGGACAGACCCACCGGCCACCAGCTCGCGCCATCAAAATCGCTGCCGAGCCCGATGTGTTCGACGCCGACGATATCGCGCACATGTTCGATGTGGTCGGCGACCTTGCCAATCGGTGTCGGCGGCAGGGGCAGTGCGTCGAGTTCATCGTAGATCTGCTTGCGCTCCGCGTCGTTGGTTGCCTGGCGCAATCGCAGGCCGAGCCCCGCCATCACCGGTTGCGTGATCTTGGCGACTTCGCAATCGACGAACGCAGACACAAACGTGATCATGAAAACGCCGCCGTTGCGCTTCAGTTCCAGCAGCACGTTGTCCGGCACGTTGCGCTGCAGGTCGCACAGCGCGCGCGCACCGGCATGCGAAAACATCACCGGCGCTTCCGAGACGCGCAGCGCATCGAGCGCGGTGGCATCCGCAACGTGCGACAGGTCGATGAGCATGCCGAGGCGATTCATCTCGTGCACCACCTCTTCGCCGAAGGGCGTCAGGCCGTCGTAGCGCCGCGGTATCTGTGCGGCCGAGTCCGCCCAGTCGGTATGCGTGTTATGCGTCAGCGTCATGTAGCGCACGCCGAGGTCGTAGTAGGCGCGCAGCGCACCGAGCGAATTTTCGATGGCGTGGCCGCCTTCCATGCCCAGGAACGAGGCAATGCGGCCGCGCCGCATGGCCTGGCGCGCCTCTGCGGCTGTTAGTGTCAGTTGCAGGGTGTCCGGATAGCGCTCGATGATGCGGCGCGCGAGGTCGATCTGCTCGAGCTGCATGCGCGCAAAGCCGCTGCCGGTTTCGCCGGGAATATAGACCGACCAGAACTGTCCGCCGACGCCGCCGGCACGCAGCCGCGGAATGTCGGTCTGGCCGCTGGTACGCTGGCGCAGGTCGTAGGCGACGACATCATTCGGCGCCTTTTGATAACTGCGCAGTGCGATGGGCAGGTCGTTGTGGCCATCGACGACCAGGCCACGCGCCAGCAGCCGCTGGGCGTGCTTCAGCGCGGCGTCCGACTCCGCGGCGTGGCCGGTCAGCGCCACGGCTGCCAGTGCAATGAACGTCAACAGCGATGGGACTTTCATGATCGAACCTGTCGTTGCAAAGTAGCTTCTATTGACGTTATCAGGATGCCGTATGCGAGCCAATGCCCTTGTTGCACTGATCACCGGACTGTTCACGTTCACGGCGGGCGTCGCCAGCGCCGCCGACAGCAGCCGTACGCAATGGGGCGCCTTCGGCCGCGACGCCGGCGGCACCCAGTTCTCGCCACTGCGCGAGATCAATCGCCGCAACGTCGCGGGACTCACCGTGGCCTGGACCCATCGCTCGGGCGACCTGGTCGCCGCGCCGTCGCCCAAGGGCACGTCGTACGAGGTGACGCCGCTGCATGCTAACAACTCGGTGTAT
>DAIQQI010000408.1:0-2638 GCA_036786925.1 Steroidobacteraceae bacterium | reverse complement strand
GGCGCCGGTGGTGTCGAGCGGCGTGATCGCGGGCGCTTTGGCATGGGCATTTTCCCGGCCGTCGCGCCACAGAATGGCGCCGCGCGCGCCCGCGGTGACTGCTAACATGCCGCGCCGCGCCTGCAGGCGCGGGCCGTAGAATTGCGCCTCAATCTCGTTGACGATGACCAGATCGGCACGTTGCAGCAAGGCCGGCGGAATGTCAGCCGCTGGCGCGAGATTCAGGACCAGCAGCCCCTGGCACTGCGCGGCCGCGCGCTCCAGCGCGGCGACCGGCACTTCCAGCTGGCAGATCACCGCGTCCGACGGCGGCAGCACAAACGTGTTGCCTAGTGCGCGGTTCGCGCCTGGCGCCACCACGATCTGGTTTTCGCCGCTGGCGGCCACCGCGATCAGGGCGACGCCCGTCGGCAGGCGCGGATCCACGAGACAGTGTTCGAGATTCACGCCCTCGGCGCGCAACAACGCCAGCGCCGCGTCGGCGTTCGCGTCGCGACCGACCGCGGCGAGCAGGACGACGTCCGCGCCGAGCCGCCGCGCGGCCAGCGCCTGGTTGGCGCCCTTGCCGCCCGGATGCTGCGCCAGCACCGCATTGGTCACGGTTTCGCCGGGGCGCGGCAGCCGCTCGCCGGTGGCGACGATGTCGAGATTGACTGAACCTACGACCGTGATCTGCACCGGCGGACCTAGGGCCTGCTAACACACGGAGTGCCGTTCATAGTGTTAGCAGGCCCTAGCGCAGGCGCGCCAGCCGCTCGTTCAGCAGCGCGAACACGCCGTCTTCATCGGCCTCGGTCAGCCATTGCACGTGCAGCGCCCGGCCGTGATCGGCACGAAACTCCACGGCGGTCGCGCCCAGTGTCAGCGGCGAGGCGACCTCGACATCCACGGCCGCCGGCCGGCCGACGAACAGGCGCGGCTGCAGCAGCCATGCAATCGTGCAGGGGTCGTGCAAGGCGGTCGCCACGCCGTGCGCGGCGTTAGGTGTCAGGTGGTTGGCGAAGTCGAGCAGATCAGCGGCGAACTGCGCCACCGGCCCGCCGAGCGCGCGGATCGCGGCGACCCGGTCCGGTCCGGCGCGCACCTGGTGCGTCACATCCAGTCCGCACATCACCACCGGACAGCCGGAGCGCAGCACGATGGCGGCGGCATGCGGATCCGCATAGATGTTGTACTCGGCGGACGCGGTGATATTGCCGCCGGCGCTGCGCGCGCCGCCCATGATCACCAGTTCGTGAATGCGCGGCACGATGTCCGGCGCCATGCGCATCGCCAGCGCGACATTGGTCATCGGTCCGGTGATCGCCAGGCTGACGGATCCCGCCGGGTGCTGGTGCAGCGTCTCGATGATGAAATTTACCGCGTGTCCCGCGGCCAGCGGCGCCCGTGGCTCGAAGATGTCGACGCCGCCAAGTCCGGACGCGCCGTGAAAATGGCCCGCATCCACAGGTTCCCGCAACAGTGGACGGTCGCAGCCGGCGTGCACAGGGATCTCCTCGCGGCGCGCCAGCTGGCGCACGATGCGCGCATTGCGCGCGGTCAGCGACGGGCCGACATTGCCGGCAACCGTCGTGATACCTAACAGATGCAGTTCGGCCGGCGAAGCGAATGCCAGCAACAGCGCGATCGCATCGTCAATGCCGGGATCGCAGTCGATCAGCAGCTTGCGCGGGCTCATGGCGTCATCGTGACCAGGTACAGCGCGAAAGTCCCGAGCCAGTGACCGCCGCTGTAGTGTTCGCCGGTAACCCACGGCAATGCGGCGCTGGCGTGCGCGGACGCACTGCGCAGCAGTCGCACGCGCCGCGGATCGCCGTGCGGCAGGCCTGCGGCAATGCCCTGCAGCATCCAGGCGCGGCTCAGATTCAGGCCATCGAGGTGCGCCAGCTTGGGATCCTCGCGATCCGTGACGATCGCGGGCTGCAACCAGCGCGCGTCGGCACGCTGCAGCTGCGGCAGGAAAGCGCTCAGCCACGCGGCAAATTCACGCGGTGCCAGCACCCGGCGCATCAGGTCGGCCTCGGCGAGGCACGGCGACAGGAAGTCCTCGCCCGACGGCTCGTATGACAGCGGGCAGGCGCGGTCCTGCCGATAGTAGGCATTCGCCCGCTGGTCCACGAGCTGGCGCATCTGCGGATGGTCGCGCGCGACCGCCCAGTCGCGGACCAGCCCCAGCGCGAACGCCGTCTGGCTGTGCTCGCCGCTGCGCACCGGGTAGCGCAGTTTCGGCAGCCACTCGGCCAGGCGCGCAGCCACGGCATTTTCCAGCGGTTCCAGGTTGCGCGCCCACTGCGCCGCCTGCGGATCATTCCAGCGGCGCAGTTCCGTCGCCAAAGCTAACAACCAGGCCAGGCCGTAGGGACGTTCAAAGGACGCGCGGCCATCGCCCTGGTAATAAAGCAGCTCGGCGGCGATATTGCCGGCGCTCAGGCTGCGCTGCAGGGCCGCGCGGGCGTCGGCCGCGAAGGCTGCGGACGGCCAGCGCCGCGCGGCGCGCGCCAGCAGCCAGTGTCCGTGCACGGCCGAGTGCCAGTCATAGCAACCGTAGAAGGCCGGGGTCAGCAGCCGCGGCGGCAGCGCGTCGCGGT
Source organism: Steroidobacteraceae bacterium (assembly GCA_036786925.1). GTDB lineage: Bacteria > Pseudomonadota > Gammaproteobacteria > Steroidobacterales > Steroidobacteraceae > UBA964. Next base: position 50 of record DAIQQI010000408.1, on the reverse strand, counting down.
CGCTGCTCATGGTGTGGCCGATCTTGTTAGGGTATTCCTGGTGCACGCAG
>DAIQQI010000007.1:20556-27868 GCA_036786925.1 Steroidobacteraceae bacterium | reverse complement strand
CGCGCAGCGAGATGCGCGGCACGCTGCCGGCCTCGGCATGCGTGCGATAGATGACGCCCAGGCGATCCAGTTCGACACGGGCCGCATTGAGGTCGGTGACCGCCAGCGTGATGTGCGGTTCCGCGGCGTCGATTCCATGGCCGAGGTCCAGCCCCGCGAGCCCGAGGACGTCCCGGTAGAAATCGCGCACGCGATCACTGGCCGCAGCGGTCGCGCCGGGGCGCAGTGCATGGTGGTGCAGTTCGACAACCCTGATGGCCATGAATGTCCATTATTGCGCAGCAAGAGCGCGCCGCACAGCATGACCCGAAACACAGGTGCTAGCATCGGTTTCTATGGAAATCGACATTATTCTGGAGCCCAACCTGACCCCGGCCCAGGTCGCGGAGCTGGGCGTGGCGGCCGAGCGCTATGGCGTACGCGCCGTCTGGACCTCGAATTATTTCGCGCACTGGGACGCGTTCCTGTCGCTGGTGCCGCTGGCGCAGCAGACCAGCCGCCTGCAGCTCGGCGCGCTGGCAGTCAGCCCCTTCGAGATGCACCCGCTCAAGATTGCTAACAGTCTGCTGACGTTGAACGAAATGAGCGCCGGCCGCGCGCTGCTGGCCATCGGCGCCGGCGAAGGCAACCTGGAGGCGATGGCGCTCAGCAAGCCGCAGAAAATCGTCGGTGCGGTGCGCGAGGCTGCCGAAATCGTCATGCTGGCCGGGCGCGGCGGCCTGGCCAAGGGCTACCAGGGCGAGCATTTCCAGGTGAAATTTCCCTGTGCCTATGACTGGCTGAAGGCGAAGCAATCGCCCTATGTTTACATAACCTGTTATCGCCACCAGATGATGAAGATGGCCGGCAAGGTTGCCGACGGCGTGTATCTCGGCGCAATCCCGACCGAAATCATCGCGCCCGCCATGGCCGCAGTGCGCGACGGGCAGGCGGCACGCACCACGCCGCGCGTGCATCCGGCCCGCGTCAACGCCTTCTGGGGCTGGCATATCAAATACGATCGCGCCAAGGCGCACATGGAATCGCGCCGCGAACTCGCCTGGCGCGGGCGCAAGCTGGACGCCGATGTCTGCCGCCTGTACCTGACAGAAGAGGAAACGCAGCTGGTTGTCAGCAAATTCCAGGCCTTTGTCGACGCCTGGTTCGACCGCAGCGGCATCGTCAAGGGCGTGCCGGACGACATCTGCAATCGCCTGATGTACGGCCTGACCTCAACCGGTGGCCTCGAGGACATGGACCGCGAAGTTGAGCGCTTCAAGACCTTTGAGCGCGCCGGCCTCACCGAAATTGCGTTGCGACTGCACGAGGACCCGATGGAAGGCCTCGACATCATCGGCAAGCACCTGCTGCCGCGACTACGTTAGCTGACGGGCGAATGCCACGACCTCGCGGGCCAGGCGCTGCTTGTCCTCGGCCGTTTTCATGACGGTCGCCGTGACCAGCGCCGGCAGGCCAAGGTCCGGCGCCAGGGCAGCATCGCTGCGATCCAGCACATAGCCGTCGAGCAGCTCGCCGTAGTAGCGGGCCACGGCGGCCGCGGTGACGGGCAGGCCGAGCTCCGTCATGATCTTCGCCGTCGGTCCCTTGATCGCCGCGCCCCCGACGATCGGCGATACCGCCACCACGGGCGCGCGGCAGGCTGACAACGCGGCACGCAGCGCGGGAACCGCCAGCAGCGGCGCGATGCTGAGCCAGGGATTCGAAGGGCACAGAATCACCGCTTCCAGCGCCGGGTCTGCTAACAAAGACAGGGCCTCGGGATTGGCGGCAGCCGTGCCGGCGCCGCGATACTCGATACTGTGCACCACCGGCTGGGCGCGCAGGCCGACGAAATAACGCTGGAAATCCAGCACTCCCGCGTCCGTGCTCAGGATCGTACGGACCGGCTGGTCCGACATCGGCAGGATCTGCGCCTGGATGCCGAAGCGGCCGGCGACCGCGCCGGTGATTGCCGTCAGGGACGCGCCCGCGCGCAGCTGGCGTGTGCGCTCGACGTGCAGTGCGAGGTCCTTGTCGCCTAACGAAAACCAGTCCTCGCCACCGAGGCGGCGCAGCTCGGCCATGAACTGCCAGGTTTCGGCGGCGCGGCCCCAACCGCGTTCCGGGTCCGCAAGCCCCGCGAGCGTGTACAGCAGGGTGTCGACGTCCGGTGAAATGTAGAGGCCCAGGTGTTCGAAGTCATCGGCGGTATTCACCAGCACCGCGAGTTCGCCGGCGCCCAGGGTTTGGTAAAGGCCTAACGCCAGCTTGGCGCCGCCGATGCCTCCGGAGAGCGCCAGAATCCGCGCTGTCAAGCAAACAGGTCCTGCGCCAGCGGGCGCAGCAACTGCGCCGCGGTTTGCGTCGACGCCTGCCAGGTGAGGCCGCGCACCAGCACCAGCGGCGTGCTTTCGGCGGCTTCGCCCATCGCCAGTGCGGCGGCGGCGGCAACCGCATCGGCGAACGCAACCTCGGTCATTTCCAGCAGGCGCCCCTCGCGATCCGCCTCGCCGCGCCGATCGAGCAGCGCCGGGAGGCCGGCCACGCCGATCGCGACATTGGTGACACCCAGGCGCCAGGGCCGGCCGAAGCTGTCGGAGATCACGACGCCTAACAAATCGCCGAAGCCGGCGCCGGCCAGCAGCGCCTGGCGGATGGTGCGGGCACTGGCATCGGGATCCACGGGCAGCAGCAGCACCTGCTCACGGCCGTCCGCGCGCTTCGGCACGTTGGACCGGTCGATGCCGGCATTCGCCATCACCATGCCCAGGCGGTGGCGCACGATGAGCACGTCCTTGGCGGCGCGCACCACTGCCGAACTTTCATCCAGCACCAGCTGTACAAAACGCGGATCCTTGCCTGTCAGCTCCGCGAGCCGCCAGCTTTCAGCGCCGGGTTTTGCCTCATCGAGCAGGCGATAACGCCTTTCCGCCTTGGAGATGATCTTCTGCGCGATGACGAGAATGTCGCCGCGCTCAAGTTGCCAGCCGCTGCGCGTCAGCGCCGCGGCTATCGTGCGCGGCAGGTCGCAGCCCGGCTCGATCTCGGGCAGGCCGGCGATCGCCGTCAGGCTGACGCGCCCGGTCACGGTCCGGTAATGCGCAGTCCCGCGCCGTCGACCGCGTAGTGCTTGTTCACGAAAATCAGCACCGAGGTCAGCGCCTCGGCGGCGGCGGAATTGGCGAGCGCGCCGCCATGCAGCCCGCGCAGGCGGCAGGCGTTGACGATTTCGACCACCCGTTCGCGCGCGGCCTTGTCGTCGCCGAACACCAGCACATCGCAGTCGATGTCGGCATCGGTCGCCAGCCGGTGCGCCGCGACATTGTGAAACGCGCTGCACAGCGTGACGCCCGGGCCTAACAGTTTCTGCGCGCACTGCGCCGCGCTGCCTTCCGGCGGCAACTGCACGCGCATGACCTTGGGCGGCTGCAGCGGCACCGTGGTATCGACCACCAGTTTTCCCTGTACCACCGGCGCGATGCTCGCGAGGATCGCGGCCTGGGACGCAAACGGCACCGTGATGATGACGATGTCGGCCTCGCGCGCCGCATCGACATTGGACGCACCGCGCCCGGCGGCGCCCAGCGTCGCCGCTACCGCTGCCGCGCGCTCGGCGTCCCGCGAGCCGACGATCACCGGATACCCGGCCGCCAGCAGGCGCCGCGCGATGGCGGAGCCGAGGTCGCCGGTGCCGCCTACAACGGCAATCGTTGGGGCAATTTTTGCCTGGATGCTCATAGGGCGAAGCTTACGTGGCTGGTCCGGGAGGCGGGGTCAATTCACCTAACATGACGCGCCGCATGGTCTCAGGCGCGACCAGGTGGCAGTAGTGCGTACCGCGAAATTTGGCGGGCATGAATTTCCAGCGCCAGTCGGTCCAGCCGGCGTGCAGGGCCTTGGAAATCAAATGCGGCCGCTGGTCCGCGCCCATGTACATGTCCTGATACGGCTCTTTCCAGCTGGCGCCGGTGTAGCGGATATCGTCGCCATCCAGCATGACCGTGTCCGGATTGAATTTCACCCGCAGCATCTCGGCGCGGGTCATCGATGCCCAGACCGCCAGCACCATCTGCTGGTGCGCGTCACGGCAGGTCCGCGACGTGTTGCTGGCGGCGCCCGCACCTAACACTGCGTTCAGATGATCGCCGGTCTTGAGCTTGCAGGAAATGCGGGCCGGAACCGACCGGTTGGCATCGGAATAGCCGACAAACTGCTGCGTGCGCAGCGGCTGCAGTTCCGGCTTGGAGGTAACGAACGCGGCATAGTCCGTGTGCACGACGTTCTGCGGCGCGGCACGGGCGCCCTCGAGATAGACCTGCAGCTGACCACAGAAATCAGGGGTCGTCATGGCCGGCAGGGCGTAACGCGGAGGCTCAGCAGCGCCGGCCGCCGCGACGGCGAGCAACAAACCTGGCAATACGTTGAAGCGGACACTAATCTCTGCCATTCCCGAAAACCCCCTGCCAACGGTAACGGACAATTGTAAGCAACAGACATGATAGCGAAGGCACCGGTGTCAGACGGCTATTTTGAGCGCATCGTGGCCGTAACACGGCGCCTGCGGCACGCCTGCGCCGCCACGCAAGCTGGCATTGAACGCGCAGGCCGTATTTTCCCACTCCTGTGTATCGCTCTACCGCTGGCAGGCTGCACCGGGCCGCAGACGGTCGCGGAACGGTTCGCTGTCATGCCGCCCATCGACGACGTCGTGGCGTCAACGTCCTGGTACCGGCCGGCCGTGGTCGTCAGGGGCGTACGGTCTGCAAGCGCTACAAACGCAGACCTGCCGGCCGCGCTGCCGCCGGCACCCAAATGGTCCGCCGCGATGGAGGGAGCCATACGCTACGAATCGCTGTCGGTCGTGGTGCGGCAACACGGGCGGATCGTCGCCGAGTGGCACGATGCGGCTGGCGGTCCTGCGCGCCGCTACGACTCGCAGAGCATGCATCGCGGTTTGTTAGCCCTGGTGGTCGGCGCGGCGCTCGCCGATGGTTCGCTGGCTTCGCCTACGACACCGGTCGCAGCCTATCTCCCCGAGTGGCGTAATGATCCGCGCGGCCGGATCACCATCGAGGACCTGCTGTACGGCCGCTCCGGTTTTGTCGACCCGGCTTTCGAGCAGAAAGTCGATAACGCGGGTCTCGGGCTTTTCATCGGCACGGATCTGCAGGCCCAGTTGCTGGCCTTCCAGCCAGTGGCGAACGCGCAGCCGGGCAGGGGTGGCGCCATTGAGTCCCAGCTGTTAGGCCTGATACTAGAGCGCGCCACGCGCAAGTCCTATGCGAGCTACCTGTCGGCGAAGATCTGGCGGCCGATCGGCGCCGGCGACGCCCTGGTGCGCCTTGACCGGCCGGGCGGCAGCACACGCACGCTGTGCTGCCTGCAGGCGACCGCGCGCGACTGGGCGCGGGTCGGGCAGCTGGTACTGGATGGCGGCCGCGCTGGCGGCCGGCAGCTGATCGCGGCGGACTGGATCGCGCGGCTGGCGGTTCCGGGGCCCGCAATACCTAACATGAGCATGTACTGGTTCGTGAAACCGACGCCGCTGGCGCCGCGCGAATTCGGCCGCGACAAGATGCCGGCCGTGCCGACACCGTTCGCGCGTCCCGGCGTGTTCTACGCTGGCGGCCGCGGCGGCCTGCGTGTCTACGTGATCCCGTCGCTCGACGCCGTGGTCGTCCGGCTTGGCAAGTTGCGTTACGATTTGGACGATGGCCAGTTCCTGAATCCGTTTCTCGAGGCGCTTGCACAATGAAAAAAGTTATTTCCGCGGCGTTCCTGTTGTTAGCTGCGCCGGCGTTCGCGCAGTTGCCGCCGCCCGGCATGCCGGCAAAGCCGTTTGGCGAGCTGCCGAGTCCACCCGCGCCCGACTACGCCAACCCTGCGCACTGGGCGGCATTGCCGGATCGCGCCGATGCCGCCGACCTCGTGCCGGAAGGTGACGCTTTTGGCGATCGCCAGGCGAGCGCGAAGGTCGATGTCTTCTACATCCACCCGACCACTTATCGCGGCAAGGAATTCTGGAACCAGGCGCTCGATGATGCCGCGACTAACAAATGGACCGACGACTCGGTGATCGCGCGCCAGGCGTCGGTGTTCAACGCCTGCTGCCGCGTGTTCGCGCCGCGCTATCGCCAGGCCAGTGCCGCTTCGCTGATGGCGCCGCCAGCCATGAATGGCATGCAGGCGCACGAATTCGCGTGGCTCGATGTGCGCGCCGCGTTCCTCTATTACATGAAGCACTGGAACAAGGGCCGGCCCTTCATCATCGCCGGCCACAGCCAGGGCGCGGCGCACACCGAGCGCTGGCTGAACGAATTTGCCAAAGACAGGAAGTTGCGCGCGCAACTGGTCGCGGCCTATCCGATCGGCATCACGTTCCCGCGCGGCGTGGTCTCGCGGTCCTTCAACGGCCTGCCGGTTTGCAGTGGTCCCCGCGACACCGGTTGTTTTGTCAGCTGGAATGCCTTCGATCCGGACAGCGACGGCGCGCAGATGGTCGCATTCGCGCAGAAGCGGTATCTCGCCAAATATGGCGACAATCCGGAGACCGAGGTCGTGTGCGTCAATCCGCTGACATTTTCGTTAGCAAGGTCCGCAGTTCCGGCCAGCGCAAATCTCGGCGCGCTGCCGGCGACCCGGGCGGATGGCAGCCTGCCGCCGACGGAAGCGGGCATCCTGGGAGCCGCCTGTGTTAACGGAATAGCCAGAATCAGCCTGCTGCCGGCCACCGGGTACGCCATCGTCAAACTGCCGGGCGGTTCGCTGCATTTCAACGACTTCGATCTTTTCTACCAGAACATCAGGCTCAACGCCGTGGCGCGCACGGATGCCTGGCTGGCGCGCGGCCACGGCAAAAACTGAGCCCGTCCGGCGGCGTACAATTCGCGACCATGGTCGACCCCCAGGAAATCGAACGACTCGTCAACACCGCGATGCAGTTGGATCAATCGGGCCAGGTCGACGATGCCATCGTCGCTTATGAAATCGTGCTGCGGCAATTTCCGAACCTGCCGGATTGCTGGTTCAACCTCGGTGTCCTGCAGCGACGCCGCTACCAGTTCAATGCCGCGCTTGCAGCCTACGATCAGGCGCTGCTGTTTGGCATCGAAGGCCCTGAGGAAGTGCACCTCAATAAAGCCATCATTTACTCGGACCATCTGCATCGCCCGGAGCTGGCCGAACTCGAACTGCAACAGGCTTTGAAAATAAACCCGAAGTTCGGGCCGGCACTCTTCAATCTCGGCAATTTGTTCGAGGACATGGGTCGCCGCAGCGAGGCCAGTGATCTCTATCGAAGGATTTTCGAGCTGGACGATCAATGCTTTGAGGC
>DAIQQI010000007.1:0-20456 GCA_036786925.1 Steroidobacteraceae bacterium | reverse complement strand
GTAGCCGCATCGATGCTGACAGCGAATGACCTGGATCGCCTCGCCGGCGCCTATCTCGATTACCTGCGCCAGGCTTTTCCGGGTGCCGCGGTGGTCACCGACAAGCGACCGGACAATTTCCAGTACATCGGCTTCATCAAGATGATGTTCCCGCAGGCGAAGATCATCCACACGCTGCGCCATCCCCTGGATGTGTGTCTGTCGACCTATTTCCTGAACCTTGACCAGCGCATGAGTTATGCGCTCGATCTTGGGGATCTGGGCCATTATTACCGTGAATATCACCAGTTGATGGCGCACTGGCGTGCGCTCTATCCGCGGGACATCCTGGACATCGACTACGACTTGTTAGTACAGGAGCCGCGCCCGGTTGCCGAGCGTCTGCTGGATTTCTGCGGGCTCGAATGGAACGAGCGCTGCCTCGATGTGGGCCGCGCCGACGGTGTCGTGAAGTCCGCAAGCGTCTGGCAGGCGCGCGAACCTTTTTATCAACGCTCGTCCGGCCGCTGGCGCAACTATCGCGAGCACCTCGGACCGCTGCGCGCTGCGCTCGGCGATCTGTGCCCGCCGGATACCTGAGGTCGGACCGCCAGCATGCAACCAGGCACCGGCAATCTGACCCCGATTTTCGCGATGCCGTTTGCGTCGCTGCAGCTGCCAGGCGCCGATCAACTGAACCCGCAATTGCAGTCCCTGCTGGCGGGGCGCGCGAATGCGGAGCATGCCTCGGCCAGCCTGGCGCAGAGCCCGCTGTTGTTCCAGAGCCGCGACGACTTGTTCGACTGGCCCGAGCCGCCAGTTCAGCAACTACGGGCACAGCTGCTGCGGGCCATCGCGACCGTGGTGGCGTCGTGCAACGATTACACCGAACAACAATTTGGTGAACTCGGCATGCATTCGCGCGCGCATTTTACGCGTGTACTGCCCGATGGTTTCATGCCCACGACCAGCTACTCGCAGGCGCCCTGGTGCGCGGTTTACTGCGTCACGGCGCCCGAACTGAGCGGGGCGCGGCCGTTGAACGGGGTCCTGCAACTCTACGAAACCCGGCTGGCCAACGCGCTGATCGATGCCAGTAACTGGCGTCTGAAACAACCGTTCGAGATGGCGCATCATATCTGGCGCCCGACTCCCGGCTACGTGGCAATATTTCCGGCCTTCCTGCCGCATCAAGTCACATTCGTGCAGGGTCGCGGCAGTCTGTTGCTGGTCATCACGCGCGCTCGTTTCACGAGTCCCGGACAGACAGACTTGCCACCATGGTAGCGCCAACACTGGTTATCACCCCGGCCTTTGCAGTTCCGATCGGCGAAACCCGGCTGGCCGACTGCGAACGACTCAACAAGGAACTCGAGTCACTGTTCCTGGCGCGCGAGAACGATGAATTTCGTAATCCGACTCCAAGCCACCTGCCACAACAGGAATTATTCGAAAGCCGATTCAATTTGTTCAGCTGGCCTGAGGCATGCGTCCGCGAACTGCGGACCGTGATGTTGAATACCGTTGCGCAGGTGGTCCGCCATGTGTCGAGCACCCCGCCGGAACAACTGGCCGCGCTCACCATACATAACCACACGTGGTTCCATATCACGCGTTACGGCGGATCGTTCGTTTCGCATAACCACCCGTTAGCGTCCTGGTCCGCGGTCTACTGCGTTCGCGCCGGTGAACCGGTGGCGGATCAGCCCTTGAGCGGGCTGCTGCGGTTCTTCGATCCAAGGACCGGCGCCAACGCCTACCGGGACGCCGCGAATGCCGATCTTGAGTCCACTTACGCCGTGGGAGTCAGGAATTTCCGCCTCACAGCGGGCCAAATCATTGTCTTTCCTTCGTATGTCTATCATGAGGTAGCGCCGTTTTATGGCGCCGATACCCGTATAACAGTCGCGACGAACTGCTGGTTTCGTTAGCAAGACCGTTGCAAAAAAACCACGAAATGAGTTTTCTGTTGTTGAACCGTTGGCATCCGCCGAAATACATGTTGTAATTAATCCATATAGCGCCGGACCACATGCCCAAAAGCGTGATTTTGGGTGTGAGGGAAAGGTGCATAAATCAAATTTTTTGCACGCATTCACGGGAGAACTAGATGGAACCGAATCGCAACGTGCGACAGGCTGTGCGCTACGCCATTACGGCTGTGGCAGCGGCAACGACACCGACAATCCTGCACGCTCAAGACCAGGAAGGTACGGCGGCGCCGCTCGAAGAAATCGTGGTCACCGGCTCGCGCCTGCGAGTGGAAGCAAACGACCAGTCGATCAGCCCGGTTAGTTCAATTACGACCCAGGACATCCAGGCCACGGGCCTGACCCGAGTCGAAGACGTCCTGAACGATCTGCCGCAGATTTTCGCGGCACAGCAGTCCACAGTGTCGAACGGCGCCAACGGTACCGCGACCGTGAACCTGCGTAACCTCGGCGCACGCCGCACACTGGTGCTGGTAAATGGCCGCCGCCTCGGTCCCGGCACGCCGTCCAATGGCAGCAACGCGTCCGACCTGAACGTCGTTCCGGCCGCGCTGGTCGAGCGCATCGACGTGCTGACGGGTGGCGCTTCATCCGTGTACGGTGCGGACGCCGTCGCCGGCGTTGTCAACTTTGTGCTCAACACGAAGTTCGAAGGCATCAAACTTGATGTCAACTACAGCTTCAACAACCACAAAAACGATAACGAGGTGGCCAGCATCGTGCGGGCGCGTGGTTTCCCGCTGCCGCCCAGCACCGTGAACACCGGCTACAGCCGCGACTTCGCGGTCACCATGGGGTCGAACTTCGCCGACGACAAGGGCAATGCGGTGTTCTTCGCGACGTATAACCGCACAGACCCCGTGACCCAGGGCCAGTACGACTTCAGTTCCTGCGTGCTGAACTCGCCCAGTGCCATGGGCCTGGCGACGGGTGCGCGCATGGCCTGCGGTGGATCGGCCACGAATGCGACCGGCTATTTCCAGGCCTACAACGCCGCGTTCAACCAGTCCTTATTTACGGTCACCGTGGATCCGACCGTACCGACGGGCGCATTCCGCAATTTCAGTACCGCGACCGACCTTTACAACTTCGGCCCGCCGAACTACTACCAGCGCCCCAACGAACGTTACACAGCGGGCGTGTTCCTGAACTACGACGTCAGCGAGAAGATCAATACCTACGCCGAGTTCATTTTTGCGAGCAATTTCTCGGTGGCGCAGATCGCGCCTTCGGGCGAGTTCTTCAGCGCCTACCACCGCATTTCCTGCACGAATCCGCTATGGTCGGCTGCGCAGCGCAATTTCCTGTGCTCGCCCGCCAACCTGGCCGCCCAGGGCGAGACGGATCACATCAACTTGTACATCGGCCGGCGCAACGTCGAAGGCGGTGGTCGTCAGGCCATTTTCGACAGCAAGTCGTATCGCGGCATTGTCGGCGTGCGCGGCGATATCAACGAGAACTGGAACTTCGACGTCTACGGTCAGTACGGCACGACGACGATTGGCAACCAGAACGCCAACTATCTGGATAACACCAAGATCGCGCGTGCGCTGGACGTGGTCCCGGGTCCCGGCGGCGTGGCAACCTGCCAGTCCGTCATTGACGGCAGCGACTCGGCGTGCGTACCCTGGAACATCTGGCGCCCGGGCGGCGTGACGCCCGCGGCCACCAGCTATCTGGCCACTCCGTTGCTGGTGGCCGGCGACGTCACCGAACGGGTTGTGTCGGGTAACGTCAGCGGTGATCTGGGCGCGTATGGCGTCAAGTTGCCGAGCGCGGAATCGGGCCTGCAGGTCAACTTCGGCGCTGAATGGCGCTCCGAGCAGTTGGATTTCCGTCCGGACGCGGTCAGTCAGGCCGGCACTGCGGCGGGCTCGGGCGGTGCAACGGTGCCCCTGAACGGCGCGTTCACGGTCAAGGAACTGTTCATGGAGGCTCGGCTGCCGTTGATCGATGGCAAGACGGGTGCCCAATCGCTGGCGCTGGAAACGGGTTATCGTTTCTCGGATTACAACCTCGGCTTCAATACCGACACCTACAAGATAGGCTTGGAATGGGTGCCGGTTGAGGATCTGCGGCTGCGTGCCAGCTATCAGCGCGCGGTCCGTGCGCCGAACATCGGCGAGTTGTTCTTCCCGCAGGCGGTCGGCCTCGATGGCACGACCGACCCATGCGCGGGCGCCGCGCCGGCCTTCTCGCTGGCGCAGTGTGCGCGTACCGGTGTGACGGCGGCGCAGTACGGTAACATTGGCCCGAACCCGGCCGCGCAGTACAACGGCCTGTTAGGCGGCAACCCGGCCCTGAAACCGGAAGAAGCAGACACCTACTCGGTGGGCTTCATCTACAAGCCGAGCTTTGTCGAGAATCTCACAATCTCGCTTGATTACTTCGACATCAAGGTCGACAAGGTGATCGGGCCGATCGGGGCCGATGTCATCATCAGCAACTGCCTGACGCTGGGCACCCCGGAATTCTGCAGTGCGGTGCGGCGCTCGGCTTCGGGCTCATTGTGGCGCTCCGATGACGGCTACATCAGCGACCTGAACGTCAATGCCGGTTCACTGGGCTCCAAGGGCATCGACGTCAAGCTCCGTTACAAGCACGGGATCGGCAGCCTGGGTTCGATCAGCTACACGCTGGACGGTACCTATGCCAAGGAGTTGTTCTTCCAGCCAGTGCCGGGCGGCGCGCAGTTTGACTGCATTGGCTACTACGGCAGCAATTGCGGTGTTTCGAACCCGAAATGGCGTCATGTCTTCAAGGCGACATGGTCAACGCCGTGGGCGGGACTGGACCTCGGGCTGCGCTGGCGCCATACGGGTGATGTCATCACCGAAAAGGCGAGCAGCGATCCGCAGCTGACGAACAGGTTCTATCCGGAGACCGCGGTTTTCGGCAAGTACAACTACCTGGATATGACTGCGTCCTGGACTGTCAAAGAGAAACTGGATTTCCGCATCGGCATCAACAACCTGACCGACAAGGATCCGCCGATCTCGGTTTCTGGCACGTTCTCGACCTGTCCGACCACGCTGTGCAATGGCAATACCTATCCGGGCGTGTATGACACCCTGGGTCGATATATCTATATGAATGCGTCGGTCAAGTTCTGAAGCTCAAGGCTTCGGAGTCGAACAAGACGGCGGGCCCTGGCCCGCCGTCTTTTTTTGCATCATGGCCGGATCGGCTGGCCCATTCCCCCGACATCTACCCGCAACGGCTCGAACCGGATGGCGACCGCGTGCTGCTGGTGCAAAGCTCGGAATCGTCCTATCGGGAGGCGAGTTTTCTCGACGATCGTTTTCTGAGCGACGTCTGCGAATCTCTGTGGGTGCCCGGCGCGGAACTTCATGCCGCGGCTGCAGGCATTGACTGCGCGCGCCCGCTGCACTTCATTTTTCATACCGGTCATGTCGGCTCGACACTGGTCAGCCGTTTGTTAGACGAGGTGACCCAGGTCCTGCCGCTGCGCGAGCCGTTGCCGCTGCGCACGCTCGCGGACCTCGCGGACCGCCAGGACGGCCTGGATGCGCGCAGCGACGACTGGCTGGCGCTGTGGTCCCGCGGCTACCGGCACACCGATGCCGTGCTGCTGAAGGCGACCAGCGGCGCCGGTCGCATTGCGGTGCCAATTCTGCGGCGCCGCCCGGAAATACGCGCGGCTTATCTGAACCTCCGCGTTGAACCTTACCTGGCCACTCTGTTAGCTGGCGAGCAGTCGCTGCGCGACCTGCAGGGCCACGCGCCACAGCGCCAGGGGCGCGTGCGGTCGCGACTGCTGGAGACCGGGAACCTGCACCCGGTCACCAGTGTGGGCGAGCTCGCGGCGCTGAGCTGGCTGGCCGAGAGTTTTTCCCAGCACGACGCGCTGAGCGCTTTTCCGCAGCGGGTCCTGCGCATCGACTTCGAGCAATTCCTGCAGGACGTCGGCCGGGGCATTGGCGCGATTGTGGCGCATTTCGCGCTGGCCGCAGATTCGCGGGCCATGCAATTCATTGGTCGCAGCCCGACGCTGGCGCGCTATTCGAAGGCGCCGCAATACGAGTACTCCCCCGATCTGCGCAGTGCGGTGCTGGCCGAATCAAGGCGCAACAATGCGACGGAAATCGCCCGCGGTATTGCCTGGCTTGAGACGCTGGCGCGTCGCGATGCCGGTGTCGGAGCCGTATTCAGCGCGCTGGGTCGCTAGCTCAGGCCTCAGCCCACATCCGCATCAAATTGTGGCGCACCACGTCCAGGCGCACGCGGCTCTCCCAGCGCATGTTGTTGCCTTCCAGCGCCGCGATCTCGTTCAGTTCGTAGATCTGCGCGCGGCGATGCGCATCGGCAACCAGGCTTTCGATGAAGGTAATCGAGACCAGCCGCTGGCCGGAACGGACCGGCATCACCTCGTGCAGCGTCGTCGACGGGTAGACGATCGCGTCGCCCGGTTCGCCCTTGAAGGCAATGGTCTGGTTGCCGATGACCACCGCCAGCTCGCCACCCTCGTAGCTGCCGGGCGCGCTGACGAAAACCGTGCAGGACAGGTCGGAGCGAATGCGGCCTCCTGCGACCTGGATCATGGCGACATCCGCGTGCGCGCCATATTTCATGCCGGGCTCGTAGCGGCATAACAGCGGCTGCGCCACGCTCCGGGGCATTGCGAAATCGATGAATTCGCGGGACCTGGCAAAGGCCGCACTGACGATCTGCGCCGACTCCGCGTACTGCGGGTGCGCGAGGTCCGCCTGCAGATTGTCCTTGGTGACGTTGGCGGGGTTCGAGATGCGGCCATCGACAAAACGCAGCTCCTGACTCAGCGCGGTGAGACGCGTGACGTCGGCCGGTGACAGTAACTGTTTGATCTTGAGGAACATGGTACCGACCTCGATGCGGTTAACGAATCCGACGTGCGCGGTAACTGCGCTTGCGCGGCGTTGTCAGCAGAAACGAGGACATCGCCGCCCGTTTGATCGACACCGTCTGCTGCAATTCAACGGGCGCCTCCGGCGCATCGACTTCCCAGACCTGGCCGTTGTCGAGCGCCAGGGCGGGTCGCGCCGCGGCGCTGCGGCCTATGCCGACTACCTTGGCCTCGATCGTCTCGATCGCCAGAGACGCGACCCGGTCCGTGGCCGGCAGGCCAAATTCCTGCTTCGCCTGCTGCACCGCTTTTTCCGGCGTTGCGTGCCGCTGCGCGACGCTGTCGTAGCAAGCGAGCCTGGCATCCGCGGCGCTGATTGCGGCGCAGCTGCGCAATTCCTGCCGCAGCGCTGCTTCGGGCGGGTCCGCAGCCGGCACCGCCAGCGGCGCGGCGCTCAATCCCGCGAAAGCTAACAACGGCAGCAGCTTCATAACCTGTCCTCCGCGACATTGCCGTAATAGGTTCCGAATACCTCGGTGGTTGCGCGCACCAGGTCGCGTTCCGCCGCGGTCAGGAACGGATTCCAGATATCGAAAATCAGGATCGCGCGCGGTGCGTCCGAATTGTTCCAGGCTTCATGCTCGATCGTGTCATCGAATACCCAGGCTTGGCCCGGGATCCACTCGCGCGTCTCGCTGCCGACGCGAAACCCGCAGTCTGGCGGCACAATCAGCGGCAGGTGCACGGTCAGGCGCGTGTTAGTCACGCCGCAGTGCGCCGGTATGCGCGTCCTGGGATCCAGCAACGAAAAAAATGCGGTCGGCGCACGCTGGTTGACTTCGCATTGTGGCGCCCCCTGCAGCAATTCGGCGGTGCGTGGGCAGAGTGCAACGTGGGCTGGCTGCGGCACGCCCTGGTTGCAGAGGAAATAGGCGCTCCAGCGCCGCGACTTGTTGAGTTCCGCCCATTGGTCCAGCGGCACGCCATCCGGGTAGGCAATGTAGGGCTGCAGGCCGTCACGGTCCGACACCAGCACCCGCGTCAGCTCGGAACGGATCTCGGCAGCGCCTGCTTCAATGGCGTCCAGCCAGGGAAATTCCGCACGCTCGTAGAATTCGATCGCGGGTAGTTCCGGGAACAGCATGAACGTCGGGTTGGGAAAATAACGGGCACGCTTGCCAGTGACGCCGTCAATACATTTGTCGATGCGCCGGAATGACGCGCCACTGTATTGCTCGCGCAAAGGAGCGATGCGCTGCGCTATGGCCTCGGCCAGCGCCGCATCGTCCGCCTGGACCGCCTGTCGTGCATGATCGAGCGCGGCCTGCACGGTCGGCGGCGTCTGGGCGCCCGGTGGCAAGGTCGCCAGTGCGTTGCGGTACACCCGCGCGGCGTTGCGCGCATCACCACGCGTTTCTAGCAGGCCGCCCTTTTGCAGCAGCGACGACAGGTGCCTCGGCTCCAGCGCGAGCGCCCGTTCGATGGCTTCGCTTTCGTCGTCCCAGCGCTGCAGCGCATGCAGGCTGGCCGCGAGATTGGACCATAGCGCCGGATGCCGGGGATCGACCTGCGTAGCCCGGTCGAACAGCTGCCGGGCGCTGTCCGCCTCATTCCGCTGTAGCATCCGCACACCAAGTTCATTGAGTACGGCCGGATGATTGGGCGCTGCCTGGGCAGCCTGCGCCAACAGGCGATCAGACTCCTCGGCGCGACTGCTGGCCGCCGCAGCTTTCGATGCCTGCAGCAGCCTCAGGATGCTTGCGTCGTCGGCCGGCGTGCTATTACCGTTGTTCAATGTAGATCCCTCGCGGCAGTTCGCCGCTGAAAGACTGGCGATTTTACCTGCCCCGAGGAATTCCCGTTGACGACCTTCGATGCCGAGACGGATTTTAAGCTAGTGCGCGCGGCGGCACTGCTGGACCAGGATGCAGCGAACGCGGGGCAGCTCGCGCAGCAGATTCTGGCTGCCAACCCGGGGCACCTGGAAGCGGGGCTGCTGCTGGCGCGAGCATGCGTGCGCCAGCAACAGCTGGAGCAGGCGGTGACGATACTGGCCGCACTGGCGGAGGCGCGGCCTGAGCAGGCCATGGTGCGCTGGGAGCTGGGGCGGCTGCTGGCGGAGATGGGGCGCCGTGCGGACGCCACGGTTATGCTGGAAGCTGCCGTGGGGCTCGAACCCCGCCTGGCCGGCGCCTGGCGGGAACTGTCGCGCCTGTATGCCGCTGCCGGGGACGCGCCGCGCTGCGACGCGGCCTATGCGCGCTACGCGGCGCTGGTTCCGGCCGACGCGCACCTGGGAGACGTAGTTCAGGCCCTCGCATTGGGACGCAAGGCCCATGCGGAGCGGCTGCTGCAGGGGCGGCTGGCGGCGTCGCCGCAGGATGCCGACGCTTTGTACCTGCTTGCAACGCTTGCCGGCGAACGCGAGGACTTCGTGCGTGCCGCGGAGTTGCTGACAGAGTGCCTGCGGATTGAGCCGGGCTCGGCGCGCGCCCGTTTTGCCCTCGCTTCGTCCTTGCATGCGCAGCAGCGGCCGGCCCTGGTGTTGCCGCACCTCGATCGCCTGCTGGCGCTCGATCCGCGGCACCGCGAATACCGCGCCCTGTTAGGCTCGACGCTGACGATTCTGGGAGACACCGCGCGCGCCATCGCCATCCAGCGCGAACTCGCACAGGAGGAGCCCGGCAACGCGTTTGCGTGGCTGAGTCTGGGGCATGCGCTGCGCGCCAACGGCGATTTTGACGCGGCAGTTGCCGCCTACCGGCAATCCGTCGCCGCGCGCAGCAGCTACGGCGAAGCCTGGTTCAGTCTGGCTAACATGAAGACCTTCCGGTACACGCCCGCAGATGTCGCGGCAATGCGGTCGGAACTGCAGCGCACCGACCTCGGCGATGAAGATCGCTGGCATCTCGAATTCGCGCTTGGCAAGGCAGCTGAAGATGATGCGCGCTATGAGGAATCGTTCACGCACTATGCAAGCGGCAACCGGCTGCGGCGTAGTTACGTCAATTACGACAGTGCGGCTGTCGCGGCGCAGTTGTTGCGCTCCACCGACGTCTACACGCCCGAATTTCTCGCCGCACGGCAAGGCTGGGGATGCCCGGCGCCGGACCCCATTTTCGTTGTGGGGCTGCCGCGTTCCGGTTCGACGCTGGTGGAGCAGATCCTGGCGAGCCATTCGTCGGTCGAGGGTACGCGGGAGTTGCCAGACGTGCCGGCCTTTGCCAACGAGCTCGGCGCCCGGATTGCGCCACCCGGCGAGGGTTGCTATCCGGACTCCATTCGCCTGCTTACGGCGCAGCAGGCGCGCGCCTATGGCGAGCGGTATCTGTCGCAGACGCGGCCGTACCGCGTGCGCGGCGCGGCCCACTTCGTCGACAAGATACCTAACAATTTTGTCAACACCGGCTTCATTCACCTGATGCTGCCTAACGCCCGTATCATCGACGTGCGCCGCCATCCGATGGCCTGCGGTTTCGCAGGCTTCAAGCAGTTGTTCAAGCTGGGCTGCTGGTTTTCCTACAGTCTCGAGGAAATCGGGCACTACTACCGTGCCTACACGCAACTGATGGCGCATTTCGATCGCGTGCTGCCAGGACGGGTGCTGCGGGTGCACTACGAGCGGCTGGTCGCCGATCCCGAAGCCCAGGTCAGACGTCTGCTTGAATATTGCCGGTTGCCCTTCGAGGAGTCTTGCCTGCGGTTTCACGAAAATCGCCGCGTGGTGCAGACCGCAAGCTCCGAGCAGGTGCGGCTTCCGATCTATACTGAGGCGCTGGATCATTGGCGCCACTACGAGCCTTGGCTGGTTCCGTTACGGACCGCACTCGGCGATGTGGTGGAACGGTATCCCGACGACCTATAATTTCGCTGAATGATCCAGGACAAAATATGAACAGGAGCGGGAAGATGAAAATAGTGACTCTGTTGTTGGCGGCCCTGCTGTTGGATTTCGGGATTGCCGCCGCGACGGATGGTGTCGCGCCAGCAAAGGCGGCCGCCGACGATTCGCGGGCACGCATGATCAAGTTCTTTCGAGCCAAGGGTTACCGGGAAAAATTCCGCAAAGGCGAGATTGTCTATTGCCGCAAGGAGGCGCCGCTGGGTTCGCGTTTCGAGCAGTCGGTATGCCTTACCGAGGACCAGATGGCCGAGAAACTGAAGTCGGAAGAGGCCCTCAAGGACGAGATGCGTAGCAAGGAGCGCATGAAATGCGTGGGTCCGGAATGCGTGGGAGGTTGAGGTTGTTCGTCCCGCGAGTGGCCGCCTTGTTAGCTGGAACCTGATCGTGGCTGATATCTCGCCTTTTTTTGCCGTGCCGTTCGCGCACGCCAGGAACCCGGATTGCGCCGCGTTGCATGCGGACCTCAAGCGGTACATTGGGCAGACTATTGCTGCAGCGGCAGCCAGCAAGCCCGGCGGTTTGTCGCGCGACGCTCGGGTGTTCGAGAGCCGCGTCAACCTGTTTCATAGCACCGAGGACTGCGTGCGCCAGCTGCGGGATTTTTGCCTGGCGGAGGCGGTCGCCGTTGCGGTGCAACTGTGCGGCTACGACGAGGCTACCAGCCGGCAGCTGCAGCTGCAGCACGGGTCGTGGTTCCGCGTCACCCGCCGCGGCGGCTATCTCGGTACCCACAATCATCCCAACTCGTCGTGGTCCGGAATTTACTGCATCGATCCTGGCCGCTCCGATCCAGACAAGCCAGAAAGCGGGGCGCTGGTCTTTACCAGTCCCATGCAGATGAACGGCATGTTCATGGACGCATCTAACACCAATATTCTCGATGTTTTTCAGACCCAGCCGCGCATGGTCAGGATGGAGTCGGGCCAGCTGATCATCTTTCCATCCTGGGTGTTGCACGAGCAGCGTCCCTACGAAGGCGAGGGCGAGCGCATCACCGTCTCATTCACGGTGTCGATGGGCCTGCCCGGCCGGCGCATCACGCCGCAGTAACCGCCCGGCGGAGTCACAAAAAAGGGCCCGTTACCAGGCCCTTCTTGTTAGCACCTCAGGTGCTGATCGAACGGTCTGACTTCAGTTGAGCACTCGCAGCACCACTCGGCGGTTCTGCTGCATGCCTTCCGCAGACTTGTTAGACGCGACCGGCTGGCGCTCGCCATAACCGCGCGAGGTCACGGCGTTGCTGACGCCCTTGTCCTGCAGGTACTTCATGACCGTCGCCGCACGGCGCTTCGACAGATCCAGGTTGTAGGCGTCGGAGCCCTGGAAGTCGGTGTGACCGGCAACTTCGATCTTGAGCTCCGGATAGCGCTTTAATACTTCTGCGGCGCCATCCAGGATCGGGAAGCTCTCGGGCCGCAGGTCAGCCTTGGCGGTGTCGAACACCACGCCCGGAAGCTTGATCTCTTTCTTGAACGAGCAACCGAACATGTCGACCCGGTCGCCCTTCGGCGTATCCGGACACTGGTCCTTGCTGTCGACTACGCCGTCGCCGTCGCTGTCGAGTTCGCAGCCGTTAGCATCGACCTTGGCGCCGGCCGGTGTGTTCGGGCACTGGTCCTTGCTGTCGACCACGCCATCGCCGTCGGCGTCGAGTTCGCAGCCCATGGCATCGACCTTGGTGCCAGCCGGGGTGTTCGGGCATTTATCGGCGTCATCCATCACGCCGTCGCCATCGGAATCCTTCTTGAGATCGCAACCGTTGGCATCGACAGCGGTCCCGGGCGCGGTGCCTGGGCACTTGTCCATGTTGTCAGGCACGCCGTCACCGTCGCTGTCGGGCGGCGGCGGGATCACGATCTTGCCACCCCAGTTGTACTGCAGGCCGAGACCAACCACGTAATCCACCGGGTCCCGCGCGCTCAGCACCGCGCCCAGGGCCTTGCGTGCATAGACTTCACCGCGCAGCTTGAGACTGGTGCCGTTGTCGGTGTTATGCGAGAGGTCGCCCAGGAATCCGACGCCATAATTGGCGAACATGGTCCGCTGGTTCGCCGCAACGCGTGTATCGGCGTTCAGGATGCCGAGGCCAACGCGTACGAACGGGTTGATCCTGGCTTCGGGATACCACATGCGCAGCGCGCTGAGTCCAACGCTGCTGGTCTGCAGCTGCTGACCCACCGCAACGCCGTGGTTGCTGGCTGCCAGCATGGCCTCAATGCTCCATTTTTCGCTCATCGCACGGCCCAAGGTGAGCGCAAAACCTGCCTCGTCATCGGCCTGGTGGCCGTCGTCGAGGAAAATGCCCTGGGCCTGGATGTTGACGTACTTGCTGCCCTCGTCCTGGCTCGCCATCGCGGCGGCATTCAGACCCAAGCCCAGGCCGGTCAGCGCGGCCAATTTGATCCATCGATTCATGTTGTTCTCCCGGGAATACGCTACCCGTGTAAGCCCGGAATTATAGCTGAGAGCCCGGCCGCTCGTGCTAGTGGAGCGACTTAGCCGGGCCTTTTCTGGCCTTGAACGCCCCGTGGATGACCACGTCGCCCACGCGGATATTGCGGCGCGCGGCCTCGCCGCCGCGCAACTCCAGGACCGCCTTGACGGGGGTCAGGCTGCTCAGGATATCCAGCGAAAAGGGCCTGGTCATGGGGATGATCCTGACCACTTTACCGCGTGTATCGATGAACAGCATGTCGAGCGGGATGTAGGTGTTTTTCATCCACATGGTCGCGACACGTGGCCGCTCCTCGACAAACAACATGCCGCGCTCGGCCGGCAGGTCGCGAACGAACATCAGGCCCTGCATCTGCTGCTGTTGCGTGCTGGCGGTCCAGATCTGGAATTCGTGGTCGCCGGTGGCCGTGCGTATCGTGAGGCGCGATTGCGGGAAGCTCGCCAGGTCGAGCTGCGGCCCCTGAACCTGTGCCCCGGGCAGGCCCGAAGCTAACAACAGCGCCAGGCAGGCGCCGGCAATGCGATACGCGTGCCTATTCATCGACGGTGAGTGCGGTCTGCAGGTCGAATCGGGACAGCAGTATGCGCGACCGGCCGTCCAGCGTCGTCGCCGGCGCGATACAGAAGCCGCGGGCCGCGACCTGCCAGCGTTGCGGGCTCTTGCCCCTGGCGGGCACGGCCTGCTGCAGCAGCGCGTCGACCGTGCACTTGTCGGTCCCGCGCGTCGCGTAGATGCGCCCGGGGCTGCCGACGATCAGGGTCAGGTTGGCCGCGAGATTGGCGCCATCCACGCCCGGTTTCGCGCCGGCGATACCTAACAAGATGCGCAGCTCGCGTTTCGAGCCCGGCAGCGGGCCCACCGCCGTCAGGCGCAGGCCGCTGCCATCGGGACGCACCGAACCCTCGCAGCGCATCACCCGGTCGGTCCACGTGAGTTCGCGTTCCACGGCGCCATGCAGCCTGGCGCTGAGTGCGCCCTTACCGCCGCAGCTGGTCCCCAGGCTAACAGTCGTCGGCACGCCGCTGACCGCGGCACTCAGGGTCAGGAACGCAATCAGGCTGAAAAAGGGCAATACCGGCATCGCCCTAGTCTACCCAACGTGACTTCAGTCGCGGGCGACCAGCATCAGCTTCGCGAATTTCCCGTGGCAGCCGCCGATGAAGCGGGCCAGGTGCAGCGTCAGGGTCAGCAGCAGTACGCCGGCCGCGAGCAACAGCACGATGCCGATGACAGAAGTGAACCCGTGCGCCAGCCACTCGGGCTGGATATGGTTTTCCAGGCCGGCACCGAACTGAAAATCGCCGGTCGCAACGCCAAGAGCGTTGGCCAATCCGACAAACGCACCGGCCGTCAGTGCGCTGCCAAGCGCCGTGCCAACCAGCGCGATGACAAAATAGACGATGCCCATGGGCAGCATCAGCACGAAATAGGCGAGGGTGGTCCAGGTGCGGCTGTCGGCCAGCATGTCGCCGATGCGCTGCCAGAAGCCCTTGGCGGGTCCGGGATGTTGCGGTCGACGTGGCATGCGTTCCCCGAGCAGGCCCTCGACGATGCGCCCCTCGACCAGCGACATGACTCTTGTCAGCGCGATGAACATCAGGAAGAACGGCACGCCGATGATCAGCACCGCGAGACCGACCGACAGGCTGACGCCCACTACCGAGACGATGAAGTAGATCAGGCCGGTGGCGAAGGCGAGAAACATGAAGAACAGCGACATGTAGGCGCGCGGATCGGTAAATACGCCGAAAAACCGCGCCAGCGCGCCGGGCGGCGCCTTGTTAGGCGCCTTGCTCGGCGTACGCAGCGCCGCGCGTACCTTGGCTTCGGTGTCCAGGTAGGCGGCGGCGACTTCATCCGGGGCGCCATAGGTGCTGGCGATCAGTTCCAGCACGTCGGCTTCGGATTTGTCCTTGTTAGCCGCCAGCTCGGCGCGCAGATATTCTTCGGCATCATAGGCCGCATCCTGGATCAGCGCCGGGTCCTGGCCCTCGAGGCAGGCGTGCAGTTGTTCCAGGTAATCGGCAATCGAGCGGGGGGCTGGGCGGGGGTTCATGGATGGTTCTCCGCAGTCGGTTCATCGGTAAATTGATTCACAAAAGCGCGGGTGTCGCGCCAGATGGCAAGCCACTCCTTAAGGACGGTGTGCCCTTCAGGGGTAATCCGGTAGTAGCGGCGCGGCGGGCCGGAGTACGAAGGCACGATCCGCGAGCTCAGCAGGCCGCTGGCAGAGAGGCTGCGCAGCACGGGATACAGCGTGCCCTCCTTGAACAGGGGGTCCCCCTGGCGGGCCTTGTCGAGGCGCTTGGCGATCTCGTAGCCGTACAAGTCTTCGTTCGACTTGGCGAGCACGGCCAAAAGAACCAGCGCGACGAGCCCGCCGTTCAGCTCTTTTTGGAATTTTCTGCCGTGACTATCGTCCATAGGCCAGTACTGTATAGTTACCAGTACTAGTAGTCAAGCAGTATTAGAAGGTTCGTGCCCGGTACCCGGCTCCGCCGCATTGCAATAGGCGTCTTGGTACCATGCCGCGCCATGCATACGATGATTCTGGACGTCACACCGACGATTCCCGCCCCTTTATCCCGTCTTCCCGACTTCGCCAGCAACCTGTTTTTCAGCTGGCATCGCCCGACCCGCGCGCTGTTTGAGGCCCTGGACCCGCAATTGTGGGCCCAATCGCGCGGCAACCCGAAGCGTCTGTTGCGGACGGTCGATCAGGGACGCTTGAATGCCGCTGCGACCGAGCCCGCGCTGCTGGCGCGCTATCGCGAAGTGGCCGAGGCCTTCGACGCCTACCTGCAGGCTCCGATCCTGGCTAACAGTCCGGCAATCGCCTACTTCTGCGCCGAGTACGGCCTGACCCAGAGTTTCCCGCTGTATTCGGGTGGTCTGGGCGTGCTGGCCGGGGACCACTGCAAGGCCGCGAGCGACGAGCGCCTGAATTTCACCGCCGTCGGCTTGTTATATGGCCAGGGGTATTTCACGCAGGTAGTCGACAGCGATGGCGTGCAGCACGCCGAGTACCGGGACTACGATCCGCGCGATCTGCCGATCGAGCCGATACTCGGAGCTAACAACGAGTGGCGCAGCGTCACGGTGCGGATTGCCGGACGCGATGTCGAGTCGCGGCTGTGGCGCTGCCGGGTCGGCCGCATCAGCATCATCCTGCTGGATGCCAACTGTCCGTCCAACGATCCTGCCGACCGTAACATCACCCATCGCCTGTATGGCGGCGACGATTCGACGCGCATCCGGCAGGAGATGTTGTTAGGTATCGGCGGCGTCCGGGCACTGCGGGCGCTCGGCCTGGCGCCGTCGGTGTGGCATATCAATGAAGGCCATGCGGCCTTTCTGGTCCTGGAACTGCTGCGTGAACACCTGCGCGCAGGCCTGGAGGTCGCCGCGGCCATGGAAGCGATCGCGGCGCAGTGCGCGTTCACGACGCACACGCCGGTCGCTGCCGGTCACGATACGTTCGGGCACGAGCTTTTTCTGCAACATTTTGCCGACTTTCTGCACGATCTCGGCCTGCCGCTGGACACCGTGCTCGGCCTGGGCCTGGCGCCAGGGGTTGCCGGCAGGTTCAACATGACGCGTCTGGCGCTCGCTGGCACGCGCCACGTCAATGGCGTCAGCCGTATTCACGGCCAGGTGTCGGCGCAACTGTGCGCGGATCATTGGCCGGCGATCCCGGCTGCGGAAAATCCGGTCGGCTATGTGACCAACGGCGTGCACGTGCCGACCTTCATGCATCAGATCTGGGCGGATTTTCTCGATCGCACCGCCGGCACCGACTGGCGCGAGCGCTTGTCCGATGCCGAGTTCTGGAAGCGCGTCGAGCGCGTACCGGATCGCGAGTTCTGGCAGGCCGGGCAGCTGGTCAAGGCCGACATGATCAAGTGCGTTCGCGAACGCTTGCGCCGCGAGTTTGTCCGCAAGGGGCAGAGCGCCATGCAGTGGCGGCATGTCGCCAAGTTGCTGGATCCGGAGCATCCGGATGTCCTGATCATCGGTTTCGCGCGGCGCTTCGCGACCTACAAGCGCGCCGCGCTGCTGCTCAAGGACCGCGAGCGGCTGGCGCGCCTCGTGGGCGATCCGGTGCGGCCGGTGGTGTTCCTGTTTGCCGGCAAGGCGCATCCGGCTGACGAGCCCGGCAAGGCGGTGCTGCGGGAAATCAAGCAGCTGATGCTGCAGCCCGAGTTCTACGGCCGCATCGTCTTTCTAGAGGACTACGATATCCAGCTCGCGCGCTGGCTGGTGTCGGGCGTGGACGTGTGGCTCAACAATCCGGTAGCGCCTCTCGAAGCGAGCGGCACTTCGGGCATCAAGGCGGCTGTCAACGGGCGCCTCAACCTGTCGGTGCTGGATGGCTGGTGGGCGGAAGCCTTCGACCAGGACAACGGCTGGGGCATACCACCGGTGGACGTTGCCGATCCGCAGCGCCGCGATTCGCTGGAAGCGGAATTGCTGTTAGATACCATCGAAGAGGAAGTGCGCGAAATCTATTATCGGCGCAACGGCAATGGCGTGCCGGATGAGTGGGTACGACGCTGCAAGCGCGCGATGACCAGCGTGATTCCGCATTTCAACATGCGCCGCACCGTGGCCGATTATGCCCGCGGCGTGTACCTGCCCGCGGCCGCGCACTCGAAGCGGCTGCTGGAGCATGATTTCGCGGGCGCGCGCGCGTTAGGGGCCTGGAAGCAGCGGGTCCGTGCCGCGTGGCCGAAAGTGCAATTGCGCAGCCTGGGCGCGCTGCCCGGCGACCTGCCGCAGTCGGAGCGGCTGCGGATGCGCGTCGCGGTGCAACTCGGCGACCTGTCCCCTGCGGACATCCGGGTGGAATTCACGGCGCGGCAGTTGCTGCCGGAAAAGCCGTTCGAACCGCCGGCGCTGTGCTCCTACGGCGCCGCCTCGTCAGCGCAACTCTGGCGCGTCGAATTGCGGCCGACCGGCGAGCAGGAAGCGGACGGCGCGCAGGTGTTCGCGTTGGACGCGCCCGCTGAGGGCTGCGGCCAGTATGCGATCGAAGTGCGCGCCTACCCGTTCCACGAATTGCTGACGCATCCGCTGGAAACGGGCCTGATGACCTGGCTGCCGAGCTAACAGCCGGCGCGGCTTACTTCGCGGCCAGGGTCCATTCGCCCTGCTGGAAGCCGCAGCCCATTTCCAGGCCGGAGGCGTCGCCTTCGTAATAGCTCAGCGCGCCGTTGGCAGTCTTGCAGACGCCAACCAGGCCGGCGGTCGGGCAGGCGCCTTCCGCAAACTGCGCGCCACTGTTTTCGTCTTTCTTGCCGGTCGCATCGCAATCGGTGGGACTGGAGGGCGCCATGCAGGCCTTCAGCGGGCCAACCCACTGGTTCTTCAGATTGAAGCTGCAATGACCCGCGGGACCATCGGCGGTCGCCGACAGGTCGGCTCCACCCAGACTGCTGGCCAGTGCGGCCGCGGCGACCACAACAACGGCAAATGCGATCGATGAACGAAATCTCATGAGGTGCTCCTGTATGAGACCGGCATGTTAGTGCCGGACGCGCGGCGCGGCAAGAATCACCGCAGCTAACGGTGGCAACATCAGGTCGAGGCTGAAGGGCTGGCCCATGCACGGCGAGTCCGTGGTCCGCACCGTGGCCAGGTTGCCCAGGTTGCTGCCGCCGTAGTGCGCGGAATCGGAGTTGAAAATTTCGCGGTATTCGCCGGCGCGCGGCACGCCGACCCGATAGGCTTCGCGGGGCACCGGCGTGAAGTTGCAGGCGACCAGCAGGAATTCGCCGTCATCGTCAAAGCGGCAGAAGGCCACGACCGAGCGCGCCTGATCATCGCAGGTCATCCATGCGAACCCGCGTTGCTCGAAGTCCAGCCGGTGCAGCGCGGCGTGGCCGCGATACAGCGCATTCAGGTCGGCAATCAGGCTCTGGATGCCGGCGTGCTCGGGCAGGCCGGCCTGGTGCCAGGGCAGGGACTGCTGGAAATCCCATTCGCTGTCCTGCGCGAACTCACCGCCCATGAACAGCAGTTTCTTGCCGGGCAGTGTCCACATCCAGGCATACATCAGGCGCAGGTTGGCGAACTGCTGCCAGCGGTCGCCGGCCATCTTGCCTAACAGCGACTTCTTGAGGTGCACCACCTCGTCGTGCGACAGCGGCAGCACGAAGTTTTCGTTGAAGGCGTACATCAGGCCGAAAGTCAGCTTGCTGTGGTGATGGCTGCGATAGACCGGGTCCTCGCGAAAATAGCCGAGCGTGTCGTGCATCCAGCCCATGTTCCATTTCATCGAGAAACCGAGCCCGCCCTGGTCCACGGGCCTGCTCACCAGCGGCCAGTCGGTCGATTCCTCGGCAATGACCATGGCGCCCGGGAATCTGCCATGCACGACGCTGTTCAGCTGCTTCAGGAAATCGATGGCTTCGAGGTTGCGGTTGTCGCCGAATTTGTTAGGGGTGAAGTCGCCGGCGCGGCGGCCGAAATCGAGGTAGATCATGGACGCCACGGCATCGACGCGCAGCCCGTCGAAATGAAACTCTTCCAGCCAGTAGCAGGCGCTGGACAGCAGGAACGAGCGCACCTCATGCCGTTCGTAGTTGAATATCAGCGTGCCCCAGTCCTTGTGTTCGGCGCGCCCGGCATCGGCGTACTCATAGCAGGCGCTGCCGTCGAAATTGGCGAGGCCGTGGGCATCGCGCGGAAAATGACCCGGCACCCAGTCGAGCAGCACGCCAATGCCGGCGCGGTGACAGGCATCGATGAAATAGCGCAGGTCATCCGGGGAGCCGTGGCGCGCGGTCGGCGCGAAATAGCCGGTGGTCTGGTAGCCCCAGGAATCATCGAGCGGGTGCTCGGTAATCGGCAGCAACTCGATGTGCGTGAAGCCCAGGCGCGTGACATGCGGCAGCAACTCCGCCGCCAGCGTGCGGTAATCTAACAAGCCATGCGGGCCGCGGCGCCACGAGGCCAGGTGGACTTCATAGATGCTGAGCGGTGCGTGCAGCCAGTTGCGCTCGCGATGGCTCTTGCGCCAGGCGCCATCGCGCCAGCGGTGCCTGGCCGGCGCTGTGACCAGCGACGCTGTCGCCGGCCTGTGCTCTGCGTAAAATGTCGAGAATTTCCGTCACGCCATACTCCTTGTGTGCCATCGCTTCCTCCATGAAATTTATGAAGGAACGATGCTACAGGTTGTACAGAGCGCCGGGTGAATAATCCTACCAAAGTGGGGGAATGCTCTTGAAAAAGGGGTGGGGGAATGCTTCTGAAAAATCAGGTCAAAAAGTGGGGGAATGCTCT
>DAIQQI010000126.1:0-8824 GCA_036786925.1 Steroidobacteraceae bacterium | reverse complement strand
TCTTGGGACGGGGCCCGCGCCGCGCAGCGCGGCGTTGGTCCTCGCTCCAGTACATGCAGTACAGTTCGCTCGTCCCGCCTTGCGCTGCACGGCGGGGGCCGCCGTCGCTGCGCCGTTCATAGTGTTAGCAGGCCCTCTGGTGGATAAGTTGCAGATCACCGGCGGCGTGCCGCTCGCGGGCGAAGTGCGCATCTCCGGCGCCAAGAATGCCGCGCTGCCGATCCTGGCCGGCACGCTGCTCGCCGACGGGCCGGTCACCATTGCCAATGTCCCGCATCTGCAGGATGTCACCACCACCATCGAGTTGTTAGGCCGGATGGGCGTGTCGGTGACGGTGGACGAGAAGATGCGCGTCGAGGTCGACAACAAGACTTTCGACAAGCCGTTCGCGCCCTACGAGCTGGTGAAGACCATGCGCGCCAGCATCCTGGTGTTAGGTCCGCTGGTGGCGCGCTACGGCGCCGCGGATGTGTCGCTGCCCGGCGGCTGCGCGATCGGCGCGCGGCCCGTGAACATTCACGTGGCGGGGCTGCAGGCGATGGGCGCAGAAATCAATATCGAAGGCGGTTATATCCGCGCCCGCGCCAAGCGACTGCACGGCGCGCGCCTGGTGCTCGATACCGTGACCGTGACCGGCACCGAGAACCTGATGATGGCCGCCGCGCTGGCCGACGGCGAGACCATCATTGAAAACGCCGCGCGCGAACCCGAGGTGGTTGATCTCGCGCAGTTCCTGAATGCGATGGGCGCGAACATCATGGGCGCGGGCACCGACAAGATCATCGTGCACGGCGTCGAGAAACTGCACGGCTGCAATTATTCGGTGATGCCGGATCGGATCGAGACCGGCACCTATCTCTGCGCCGGTGCGATCACCGGTGGCAAGGTGCGCGCGAAAAACACCCGTCCCGATCATCTCGATGCGGTGCTCAATAAGTTCCAGGAAGCCGGCGTCACCGTGACCAGCGGCGAGGACTGGATCGAAGTCGATGCGCGTGGCAAGCGGCTGAAATCCGTCGATGTCAGGACCGCGCCGTATCCGGCATTTCCCACCGACATGCAGGCGCAGTTTGCCGCCATGAACACCGTGGCCGACGGCGTGGGCACGATCATCGAAACCATCTTTGAAAACCGCTTCATGCACATGCTCGAGATGCGACGCATGGGTGCCGAAATCCGCCTCGAAGGCAACACCGCGATCATCAAGGGCGTGCCGAAGCTGCAGGCCGCGCCGGTGATGGCGACCGACCTGCGCGCCTCGGCGTCGCTGGTGTTAGCTGCGCTGGTCGCCGAAGGGCGCACCGACATCGAGCGCATCTATCACATCGATCGCGGCTACGAGACCATCGAGGAGAAGCTGCTGCAGCTGGGCGCGCAGATCAAGCGCGTGCCGAACTAGCCGCATTTCGGTTCAGCGCGTCGGCCGTTCGCTGATTTTCATCTCGAGTTCCGCGCGCTGCGTGCCGCGCATCACGGTCAGCTTGAGGGTCGCACCCGGTTTACTCGAGGCAACGCGGGCATTCGCATCCTGCGCGCTGAGCAGCGCCTTGCCATCGATCGCCTCGATCAGGTCGCCGGGCTGCAGCCCGAGCTGCAGCGCCGGGCTGCCGTTATACAAATTGGTGATGACCACGCCGCCCTTGGCGAGGCCGACATCGGCTGCCTGCTGGTCGGTCACGTCATCTAACACGAAGCCGGCCCAGCCGCGCACGACCTTGCCCTTGGCAATGATTTCGTCAATCACGCCGCGCACCAGATTGACAGGTATGGCAAATCCTATGCCTTCGACGCCCATGCTTTTCGCAACCACGGCGGTGTTGATGCCGATCAGCTCGCCGCGCGCGTTCACCAGCGCACCGCCGGAATTGCCGGGGTTGATCGCCGCATCGGTCTGGATGAAATTCTCGAAGGTCGCGATGCCGAGCTGTCCGCGCCCGGTGGCGCTGACGATGCCGTGCGTGACGGTCTGCTGCAGGCCGATGGGATTGCCGATGGCCAGCACGGTGTCGCCGACCTGCAGGAGGTCGGAGCGGCCCAGGGGCATCACCGGCAGCCTGGGCAGATCAATTTTCAGCACCGCAAGGTCGGTATCCGGGTCGCGCCCGACGATGCGCGCTTCGGCCACCCGGCCGTCGGCGAGCTGCACGCGCACTTCATCGGCGTCCGCGACCACATGATGGTTGGTCACGATGCGTCCGCTCGCATCGACGATGACCCCCGAACCTAACGCGCGCTCGACGCGCTGGCGGTAGCGTGGGCCCAGGTCGCCGAAGAAATCCTCGAGCGGCGAGCGGATGCGGCGCTCGGTGACGACGCGGGCGGTATAGATGTTGACGACCGCCGGCGACGCGCGGCGCACGGCGGCGGCGTAGCTGCCGGTTTCGCTGGCCGCGCTGGTGCTCGCGGCCGGCGTCGGACCCGGTTCCGCCGCTGTAATGGTGGCCGGCGCCGCACTCGGGTATGCGGACGCGGGCGGCGACTCGACTGCGGCGCCGGGTGATTTACGCTGCAGTAGATCCGGCCGCAAAGCCACGATTACAAACGCCAGGGCGAGGCCGCCGATCGCGGCGCCGGCGAGAAAAGTCAGAGTCTTGGCGGTTTGCTGCATAGCCAGAGGAACCTTGTCTGCGTGTATAATGCAGGGCTTTCCAGGGAACGACAAAAATCCGCGGCGCCCGTTCAGCCGGCGGGTTATTTGTGGTCAATCCTGGGCGTGGACGACGACGAACTTGGGGAGAGTGTAACGATGGATGACGCAATGGGTGCGGATGAGGTCGATGTCAGCCGGCGCAAGTTCCTGACTGGCGCGACCGCCGCGACGGGGGCCGTTGGCGCCGTGTTTGCGCTGGTGCCATTTGTGCAGTCCTGGGCACCCTCCGAGCGCGCTCGCGCTGCGGGTGCTCCGGCACGGCTCGATCTGACCAAGATTGAACCGGGTCAGATGACCAGCGTCACGTGGCGCAAACAACAGGTCTACGTCGTGCGCCGCACTCCGGAAATCCTCGCATTGTTGCCTAAGCATGATGCCAAGCTGAAGGATCCGGCCTCCGCCAGTTCGGATCAGCCGGATTACGCCAAGAACACGCTGCGCGCAGTCCGCCCCGACATCCTGGTGCTGATTGGCACCTGCACGCACCTGGGTTGCCTGCCCAAGCAGCGGTTCACACCGGGGCAGGCGGAGCTTGGCGCCGATTGGCCGGGTGGCTTCTTCTGTCCCTGCCACGGCTCCAAATTCGACCTTGCCGGCCGCGTGTTCAAGGGCTCGCCGGCTTCGCTCAATCTGCGCATCCCGCCGTATAGTTTTGACGGCGACACGCTGATCGTCGGGGTCGATCCCGCCGCCAGTCCCGCTGCCGCCGCCGCGAAGGGAGCCGCGTAATGGCTAACGCGACTACCGCCGCCCCGGGCAAGGGCTTCCGCGCCTGGCTGAACAAGCGCCTGCCGGTCGATGACTTCATCGAATCGCAGCTGCACGGCTACTACGCGCCGAAAAACTTCAACATCTGGTATTTCTTCGGCGCGCTGGCGTTGCTGACGTTTGTGCTGCAGCTCGTGACCGGCATCTTCCTGACCATGCATTACAAGCCCGGCGAAGCAACGGCATTCGACTCGGTTGAATACATCATGCGCGAAGTGCCGAACGGCTGGCTGCTGCGCTACCTGCACAGCACCGGCGCATCGTTCTTCTTCCTCGTCGTGTACCTGCACATGTTCCGCGCGCTGATGTACGGGTCCTACCGCGCGCCGCGCGAGCTGTTGTGGTTGTTAGGCATGTTCGTGTACCTGGCGATGATGGCGGAGGGCTTTTTCGGCTACGTGCTGCCCTGGGGCAACATGTCGTTCTGGGGCGCGCAGGTCATCGTGAATCTGTTCGGCACGATACCGGTGGTAGGACCGGGCCTGGTCGACTGGATACGCGGCGACTATGGCATCGCCGACGCGACGCTGAACCGCTTCTTCTCGTTGCATGTGGTGGCGGTGCCGTTCGTGCTGGCGCTGCTGATCCTGCTGCACCTCGTGGCGCTGCGCCAGGTCGGGTCTAACAACCCGGACGGCATCGAAATCAAGGACAACCTCGGCGCCGATGGCAAGCCGGTCGATGGCATTCCGTTCCATCCGTATTACACGATCAAGGATGTAATGGGTGTCGGCGTGTTCCTCGCGCTGTTTGCGGTGGTGGTGTTCTTCGCGCCGACGTTTGGCGGCTATTTCCTCGAGGGCCCGAACTTCGAGCCGGCCAATCCCCTGTCGACGCCCGAGCACATTGCGCCGGTGTGGTACTTCACGCCGTACTACGCGATTCTGCGCGCGGTGCCGGATCAGGCACTGGGTGCCCTGCTGATGGCACTGTCGGTCGCGGTCTGGCTGTTCGTCCCCTGGCTGGATCGCTCGCCAGTGAGATCCATCCGCTACAAGGGCTGGATGTCCAGGATGTGGCTGGGCATTTTCGTCGTGAGCTTCCTGGTGCTGATGGTGCTGGGCCTGCTGCCCGCCGAAGGGCTCTATGTCATCCTGGCGCGCATCTTTACGGTGCTGTATTTCGCGTTCTTCATCCTGATGCCGTTCTATACCAAGGCTGAGCGCACCAAGGCTCCGCCGTCGCGGGTGACGATGAGTCACGCGCTGATCGCGGCTGTCTTCATCGGCGGTTTGTTAGCTTCCGGCCGGGTGTCGGCTGCCGAGGAGGGCGGCGCGGTCGATATCTGCGCGCCCGGCGAGAAGCCGGCGTGGAAGCACTGGGCTGCGGAAAGCGAAACCGACTCGTTGCCGTCGTTGCAGCGCGGCGCGCGCGACTTCATGGGCTACTGCTCGGGCTGCCATTCGCTCAAGTACATGCGCTACTCGCGCCTGGCCGCCGACCTCAAGATCCCGGAAGCGCAGGCAGAGAGCCTGCTGTTCCCGCCAGGCGCCGACAAGAATGCCTACATCACCACGGCGCTCGCTCAGGCTGACGGCGAGAACTGGTTTGGCAAAGCGCCTCCCGATCTCTCGCTGATCGTGCGCGCCAAAGGGGCGGACTACGTCTATCAATTCCTCAAGACCTATTACGCTGACGAAAAATCGGTTGTCACCGGTGTGAATAACCTGGCGCTGCCGAGTACCGCAATGCCGCACGTGCTGGGCGAACTGCAGGGTGTGCAGACCGCGGTGTTTCGCAACTGCGAGCGCAAGGACGAGGAAGGCAACGCGATCACCGAGTCGGTCTTCGAGAAGTTCGAAAAAGGCACGTCGGGTCGCATGAGCGCCGCGGAATACGACGGCACCGTGCGCGACCTCGTCAACTTCCTCGATTACGTCGGCGATCCGTCGCAGAACGAGCGCCGCGACCTGGGTGTCTGGGTGGTGCTGTTTCTGTTAGCTTTCAGTGGTATCGCGTATTTCCTCAAGCAGGAATACTGGAAAGACGTTCACTGACCGCGTGAGAGGGCGGTAGACGATGCGGCGTAGCGGACTCGCGCTGTTCTGCACATTGGATAATGCCTGGACGCAGCGCGTCCGCATTGTTGCCGGCGAAAAAGGCCTGCCGCTCGAGCTGGTGGAGGTGCCGGAGGGCGGCCGCAACGCGGAACTCGCCGAAATGAGCCCGGACGCCACGCTGCCGACGCTGGTTGATCGTGATGTGTTGCTGTTTGATTCGCGGGTCATCATCGACTACCTCGATGAGCGCTTCCCGCACCCGCCGCTGATGCCGATCGACCCGGTAACCCGGGCCCAGTTTCGCGTGGCGCTGCACCGCATTGAACGCGACTGGTATCCCGCCGCCGAGGCGATCGCCAGGGGCGCCGATGGCAAGGAACGGCCGGCGTTGCGCGAGCGGCTGCGCATTCTGCTGTTAGACAGCGCCGCGCTGTTCAAGGTCAAGAGGTTCTTTCTGAGCGACGAGTTCTCGCTGGTCGATGCGACGATCGCGCCGATACTCTGGCGGCTGCCAGCCCTGGAAGTCGACCTCGGTGGTCCAGATGGCCAGGCGATCATGCGTTACGCGAAACAGATCTTTGCGCGGCCGGCTTTTCAGCGTAGTTTGCAAGACGGGCGTATTCACCGCTAGGATTTGACTGACCATGTCCAGCAACAAAGATTCGGGTTCCGCAGCACCGCCGCCAAGGCGGCCCTACCTGCTGCGCGCGATGCATCAATGGATGAGCGATGCGGCGCTGACGCCCCACATCATTGTCGACACGTCGGTGCCCGGCGCGGAAGTGCCGCAGGCGCATGTCAAGGACGGCAAGATCGTGCTGAACGCCAGCTACAACGCCACCCAGCGCCTGAACATCAGCAATGACTGGGTGACCTTCGACGCGCGCTTTGCCGGCATCATTCAACATGTGCGCTTTCCGGTGCGCGCGGTGTTAGGTATCTACGCGCGCGAAACCGGTGAAGGCATGGCCTTCAGCGGCGATGATCCGACGCCACCGCCCGACCAGACCGGGCCCGGCACTGGCGACGAGGCGGCGCGCCGGCCGCAGCTCAAGATCGTCAAGTAGACCGCGCGCCCGTCATGGCGTATGCGCAATTCGGTCGCGGCAACCGAGTTGTCTAACGCCGGCGCTTAGATACGGGAGCCGCTGGCGGATCAGGTCCCGGTCTGATTGTTCTTTCCTCGGTACATCGCAACCAGCACCGGGTTGTTCACGGCCATGACGGCCTGGTCAACGGCGCGCTGAACGCACTGCGCATGCTCCCGGGACTGCGCGACATGCCCCATTTCGCCATCCAGGGTGCAGACCTTGCGTGCCGCCCAGCGAATGCGCGTGTACAGCAGCCTGGCGTCCGCAGCATTCGACAGATCAAGATCGGCGTAGGAAACCGCAATGCTCTTGACAATGGATTCCCCGGCCATCGACAGCTGCGGTGCTGACAGTGAAAGAGCCGCGATGAAGGCACCGCTGACAATTGCTGACTTCTTCATGATCGTATCTCCAGTGATTGAGTAAATGTTTCCCGACATGGAATACGCGAGTGCGAATCCATATGACTGTTCCTTCCGGTTCAGAACATTAGATGCAGCACGAGCACAATTGGTTTGCAGGAACTGCCGAGCCGCAACGTTCTGGGGCAGCACGCCCGCTGGTGCCGTGTCCCGCAAACGATATTTCACACGATTTAATCGGTACGTTCTGACTACCGAACGCGAGTGACGCGAACTATGCGATCGACGGGCGAGTTCGATAGCCGCAACCGAGCGGCGAATGGGCGGCGGCTCGGGCGCGCGGTCAGCGCAAACTTAGTGCCATCCGTTCAACTTGGGAAAAGATCCTGTGACGAACGTTTGCGCCCGCGCGCCCGAGCGAACGCGCAAGATCGCGTGCGAGTCTGCGAGCCGCGATCTTGCAAGCGCGACGCCCTTTGAGCCGCGCGGTTGTGGCTCTCGAGCTCGACCGACACTAACGAACTGACGTGGCGTCCCGCTTCGATGTCGGCACGATTCGGCGCCGTGCAAGATATTTTTCGGGACACAGCACTAGCTGCAATCGAAAGCGTGCCGCAGCCAGGTGACGGCGCCCGAATCATCTAACAACAACGCATCGAAGCGGATTCGCAGGCGCTGCCAGGCGCGGTTGCGTTTGAGGAAGTATTGTGTCGCGCACAGGATGCGCCGTCGCTTGAGCCAGCCGATGCTGGCCGCGGCGCCGCCAAATCCGGCGCTGCTGCGCAAGCGGACCTCGGCGATGACCAGCACATCGCCGTGTACGGCGATCAGGTCCAGCTCGCCGCAGCGGCAGCGCAGGTTGCGTCCAACGATACGCAGTCCCGCCGATTCAAGATGCGCTGCGGCGCGATCCTCCGCAGCCGTGCCGCGCACCTGGGTCGGTGACGGCATCGCCGGCCGGCGCGCTCAGCGGCCGCCGTTGGCGGCGTCAGCCGCGCCGCCGCCTAACAACCGGATGCCGGCGCCGCGAATTTGCGCCCATTCGAGCTCGCGGCGCACGCGCCGGTTGGCATCGAGGCTCAGGTTACCGGTGAGGCCGGCGACCGGCGTCAGGCTGCTGCCGCCGCTGGCGCGCAAGCCGACTGCCAGGGTCCAGGCGTCGTGACCAAAAGCAAACAGCTTGCCGCGCGGCGCGCCCGTGTCGCCATAGGCGCTGCGCAGCGCGGCCCTGGCGCGCGCGACTGCCGGGCTCGCGGTCAGCACCCAGGGCATGTCGGGAAACATCAGTCCGTCGGCGTCCTGGTTGATGGCTCCGGCACCGTCATACGCGTCGGACGTTGCATAGGTGGGAATATCGCCGGCGTAGAAAAACCGCAGCTGCGGCCGCAGTTGTCGCGCCTGCGACGCGTTCGATGGCACAAATATGAAATCGATATCGCCGCGCCGCCGCGGCTGGGCATTCACGCTGCCGCCGATGATGGCCTCGACGCGGCGGGCACGCGCCTTGGAGTCGTTGATGCGCAGCAGGCTGGAAATCTCGGCCGAATGATCCGCATCGCTGACCGCATAGCTGCCGGAAGCCAGCACCGTGCCGCCTCCCGAGTTGAGTTCCTCCGTGAAGGCCGCAAGCACCCGTTGCCCCCAGTCGCTCGATGGCACGAGTGCGATGGCGCGGCGGCGGCCGTCGGCCAGCGCGCGGCGCGCGACACCGCGCGCCTCGTCCTCGGGCGACAGCGCAAATTGCACAAAGGTCTCCGGCGGCGGGCGGTCGGCGGCGAGAAAATTCAGCGCCAACAGCGGTGGCCGCGCGCCGCTGTAGTCCGCCGCGGCCTGGACTTCCTCGCGCAGCAGCGGGCCGATGATCTGGTCGGCGCCGGAATCATTGGCGAGGCGCAGCGCCCCGCCAACCGGCAGCTGCGCTGCATCGTAGAAACGCAGCGGCGGCACGGTGCC